>JBEGRT010000535.1:0-9293 GCA_041180305.1 Pseudomonadota bacterium | reverse complement strand
CGATGCGCTTCTCAGGCGTGGTGTTGAGCACGATGCGGTGCACATAGATGCCCGGCAGGTGGATGCTGTCCGGATCGAACGTGCCCGTCTCAACGATCTCTTCAACCTCCACCACCGTGGTCTTGCCCGCCATGGCGGCCGCCGGGTTGAAGTTGCGCGCCGTGCGGCGGAAGATCAGGTTGCCGCTCTTGTCGGCCTTCCAGGCCTTGACCAGGGCCACGTCGGGCAGCAAGGCACGCTCCATCACGTAGACCTCGCCGTCGAACTCGCGCGTTTCCTTGCCTTCGGCGACGATGGTGCCCACGCCCGTCTTGGTGAAGAAGGCGGGGATGCCGGCGCCACCGGCGCGCAGCTTTTCGGCCAGCGTGCCCTGCGGCGTGAATTCCAGCTCGAGCTCACCAGCCAGGTACTGGCGCTCGAACTCCTTGTTCTCGCCCACGTAGCTGGAGATCATCTTCTTGATCTGGCGCGTGTTGAGCAGCTTGCCCAGGCCGAAGCCGTCCACGCCGGCGTTGTTCGAGATGACGGTCAGGTCCTTGACGCCGCTGGCCTGCAGCGCGTCGATCAGGGCCTCAGGGATGCCGCAGAGGCCGAAGCCCCCCACCGCCATCAGTTGTCCGTCTTTGACGAGGCCGGCCAGGGCACTGGCGGCGTCGGGATAGACCTTGTTCATCCAATCACTCCTTGGGTCGAAGGGGCCAGGTGCCCACACCACGCCCACCACGCAGGAGCGCATCGTGCTGCACCGCAACATTGCCAGCGTACACCGGTTGCCGGGCGGAAATCCAGCCTGTGGCGCGAAAAAACCGCATGAAAAAAGCCACCCGAAGGTGGCTTCTTGACCCACCGGGCGGCGGCTGTGCCGCACACCGCCAGCGGTGCTTCACTTTTCAGGCAAGGCAGGCGGCTTGTCAGCCCCTGGCAAAGCGGGCAACTGGCCCTCCAGGGCCTTGATGGCGGCCGGCAAAGGCACCGGACGGCCGTCTTTCATGCTCACCCACACCAGGGTGGCACCGCCTGCGGCGTACACGGTGCCGGGGTCATCGGCCCGCTCGATGCTCACAAAGGTGTCGATGCTGGTGCGCCCCGGGTGGGCCACATACAGCCGCACCACCAGGTCACCCGGGAACACCAGCGGCCGGTAGAAGTTGCAGAAGGTGTTGGCGATCACCGGGCCTTCGTCGTCGGAATTGACCTGGCCGTTGTTGATCGACGCGATCCACGTGACACGCGCCTGCTCCATGTAGCGGAAGTACATGGCGTTGTTGATGTGACCCAGCGCGTCCATCTCGCCCCAGTGCATGGGAAAGCGCAGTTCATGGACCAGGATCTTGTGGTCGGGTATTTCAAAACGCATGGCGATCAGCTGACAGGGCAAAGAAAAAGGGCGCCGGGGAAATCCCCGCTGCCCCGTAGATGCAGGCGATGCCCGGGGTTTCAAGGCCTCAGGGTGGCTCGCTCAGGTGTTCAGGCGGCTGCCATGCCGTCGTCAGCCGACAAGATCGCGCCGTTGATGAAATCGGCCTGCGGGCTGACCAGCATCACCAGGGCCGGGTCCAGGTCCTTGGGGTGGCCCACCCGCTTGCGCGGCAGCATCTGCACCAGCTTCTTGCCGCTGTCGGTGTTCCAGTGGTGGTGGTTGATCTCGGTGTCGATGTAGCCCGGGCAGATGGCATTGGTCGTGATGCCATGGCGGGCCCATTCGGCAGCCATCACCTTGGTCATATGGATCACGGCGGCCTTGCTCATGCAGTACACGCCGATCTGCGGCAGGGTGCGCAGGCCAGCGGCCGACGCGATGTTCACGATGCGACCGCCCGTGAAAGTGCCCGGCGCCGCGCCCTTCGAGCGGGCGATCATGCGTTTGGCCACTTCCTGGGCCACGAAGAAGGCGCCACGCGTGTTGGTGTCGAACACGTAGTCGTAGGTCTCTTCGGTGACATCGGTCAGGCGCTCGGTGGTGCTCACCCCCGAGTTGTTGATCAGGATGTCGATGGGGCCCACCTCGGTTTCGGCATGGGCCACCGCCGCCTTGATCGAACCCACCTCGGTCACATCCATGCCAACCACGTGGGCATCGCCACCCGCGGCCTCGATTTCAGAGCGCAGGGTCTTCAGGCGCTCCACACGCCGCCCCGCCAGTACCACCGCGGCGCCGGCTTGCGCCAGCGTGAGGGCGAACTGGCGGCCCAGGCCGCTGGACGCTCCGGTGATCAGGGCCACGCGGCCGGAAAGGTCGATCTGATAGCTCATGGGAATCTCAGGGGGTCTGTCGTTGGTCTGTGCGCTGACCTTAGCACGAAGGCCTTCCAGGTTCATCCAATGAAAAAGCCCTGCGTGAGGGCTTGTTGCACACCTTGCGCCTGACCGTTTTCCTGCACCGCGCTGTGGCGGATTCCCCCTTGGCCGAGGGAGTATTTCGAACGGTCGTGCTTTTTTCTGCCACAATCCGCTCGCTGACACGAAAATACACGCGCAAAGCCCGTTCTACAATGTCGGGTTTTGCATTGTCTTGCGCCAGCGCAAGACGAAGAACCTTTCCTTTTTCCCTCACAAGGAAACCCAGATGACGCCCCAGGAAATCCTCGAGCAGTTCGGCCCCCGCGAGTCGATGGAATATGACGTCGTGATCGTCGGCGCCGGCCCCGCTGGCCTGTCGACCGCGATCAAACTGAAGCAACTGGCTGAAAAAGCCGGTCAGGAGATCTCGGTCGTCGTGCTCGAAAAGGGCTCGGAAGCCGGTGCGCACATCCTGTCGGGCGCCGTGATGGATCCCCGCTCGATCAACGAACTGTTCCCGAACTGGAAGGAACTGGGCGCGCCCCTGAACCAGCCCGTCACCGGCGACGAAGTCTATGTGCTGACCGAAACCGGCAGCATCAAGACCCCCGATGCCCTGGTGCCGAACTGCATGCACAACGAGGGCAACTACGTCATCAGCCTGAGCGACGTCTGCCGCTGGCTGGCCCAACAGGCTGAAAACCTGGGCGTGGAAATCTTCCCTGGCTTTGCCGCCGCGGAAGTGCTCTACAACGACGACGGTTCGGTCAAGGGCGTGGCCACCGGCAACATGGGCATCGACAAGTCGGGCGAGCCCACCGGCGATTTCCAGCTGGGCATGGAACTGCTGGGCAAGTACACCATCTTCGCCGAAGGTGCACGCGGCCATCTGGGCAAGCAGTTGCTGGCCAAGTTCAACCTGGCCGAAGGCAAGGCCCCTCAAAGCTTCGGCATCGGCATCAAGGAACTGTGGGAAATCGACCCGGCCAAGGCCAAGCCCGGCCTGGTGGTGCACACCGGCGGCTGGCCGATGGACACCGAAACCTTCGGTGGCGGCTTCCTGTACCACCTGGCTGACAACAAGGTCACCCTCGGCTTCGTGACCGGCCTGGACTACAAGAACCCCTGGCTGAGCCCCTTCGAAGAAATGCAGCGCTGGAAGACCCACCCGGTCATCAAGCAATACCTGGAAGGCGCCAAGCGCATTTCTTACGGTGCCCGCGCCATCAACAACGGCGGCCTGCCCTCGCTGCCCAAGACCGTCTTCAAGGGCGGCGCCCTGGTCGGCTGCAACGCCGGCTACATGAACGCTGCCCGCATCAAGGGTTCGCACGCTGCCATGAAGTCGGGCATGCTGGTTGCTGAAGCCCTGTTCGAAGCCCTGAGCGCTGGCCGCCAGCACGACGAACTGAGCCGCTACCCCGAGCTGTTCGAACAAAGCTGGCTGCACGACGAACTCAAGACCTC
Source organism: Pseudomonadota bacterium (assembly GCA_041180305.1). GTDB lineage: Bacteria > Pseudomonadota > Gammaproteobacteria > Burkholderiales > Burkholderiaceae_C > Aquabacterium. The sequence goes on along the minus strand of JBEGRT010000535.1, from coordinate 5,546 downwards.
GAAGAACTTCAAGACCTGGTTCAAGAAGGGCTTCTACGTCGGCACCATCATGACCGCCGTCGAACACTGGCTGCTGCCCCGCCTGGGCATCAAGGAAGCTCCGTGGACCTTGCGCAACCCCGCACCGGACCACACCTTCCTGAAGCCCGCCTCGGAGTGCGCCAAGATCGACTACCCGAAGCCCGATGGCAAGATCACCTTTGATCGCCTGAGCTCGGTCTTCATCTCGAACACCAACCACACCGAACACCAGCCGGCCCACCTGACGCTGAAGAACGCGTCGGTGCCTGTCGCCACCAACCTGGCCAAGTTCGCCGGCCCCGAGTCGCGCTACTGCCCGGCTGGCGTGTACGAGTTCGTGAAGAAGGACGATGCCGACCAGCTGGTCATCAACGCCCAGAACTGCGTGCACTGCAAGACCTGCGACATCAAGGACCCGACCCAGAACATCGTCTGGATCACGCCGGAAGGCGGCGGCGGCCCGAACTACTCGGGCATGTGATCGCGGTGCCCGGTGCACACGACAAGGAGCCTGCGGGCTCCTTTTTCGTTCAAGGCTCCCATGGGGCCTGGCAACTCACGGTCGATGGCAGCGCGACACCGAACCCAGGGCCCATGGGCGCAGGTGTGGTGCTGGAAGCACCCCATGGTGAGGTGATCGAACGATCGATTGCCCTTTCAGGGCGAGGGTGCAACAACGAGGCCGAAGCGCTTGCTCTGTTGGCGGGGCTGGAGCTGGCCACCGCACATGGTGCTCGAGTGATCATCATCCGCACCGACAGCACCGTGCTGGTCGAACAACTCGCTCGCCCACCTGCGCGCCCTCTCGTGCGCTTGAAAGGTCTGCTCGATCAGGTCGGCATGGCCTTGCAGGCATTCGATCACGTGAGCTGGCAATGGATTCCTGGTCATCGCAACACCCAGGCCGACGCACTGGCACGGCAGGCTCTGGGCATGCCGGAACGCCCACCCGCGCAGCACCCTGGGCTCAAGCGGCGGCCCAGGCAGAAGCCTTGATGCGATTGGCGTGGCGAGCCATCACCCAGCGCTGAACCGCCGGGTAAAGCCGCAACTCCACCACGTGCGCAAACAGCCAGAGCGCCAGCACCAGCACCACAGGTCCGAACCACGACTGATTCAGCCAGGCCCAATGAGGCGGCTCCACCACAAAGAAGTGGTGGCTGATGTACAGCGCGTAAGACACCGGGGCCACCTTGAGGAACGGCGACAGCAGGCGATCAAAGCCCCGCCATCCGATGGCACGCCATGCCAGGGCACACAACACGGCCATGATCGCGAAAGCGTGGTGGCGCAATTCCAGCGCCGGATGCACACCAATGCTGGAGTAGGTGCCAGCATGGCGGGCCTGGACCACGGCCCACCACTGAATCACACAGATGGCCAGCATGGCCAGCAAAGGCTCGATCAGAGCCTTGGCGCGCAGGCCACCCGGGGCCCGATAGGCATCGGCCAACATCACCCCGCACCACCAGATCGAGGCATACATCAGCAGGCGCGGCACGAAGGTCGGGCTCCACTGATACGCCAACGCGGCCCCCACAGCACCGAGCAGCACCAGGCGATCCCTCAGCGGGGGCGACAACCAGCGGTGCACGGGGAAGTACAGCATGTAGAACCACCACTCGTACGACAGAGACCAGAGCGGCCCGTCGCCCAGGAACGGCTCAACCACCACATGGGGTTTGAGCGAACCGATGTCCTGCAGCATGAGCAGATTCAAACCCAGGTCTCTCAGGTTCACTGAAAGCAGCCGCCCTTGCTCCATCGACCTCAAGGACCAGGCCAGAATGAACACTGCGATCAGTGGCACATAGATGCGCAAGAAGCGCTTGAGGAAATAGGTCTGGAAGGTCTGATCCGTGCTGCGTGAATGGGCGAAATTGACCACAAAGCCTGACAGCAGGAAAAACAGGATCACCGCCTCTTGCCCGAAACGAAAGAAGACGCTGACCTCCACAGGCCCCAGCATGAATCCTCGCGGAATGGCGTGATGCAGCACCACGTACAGCGCAGCGAAGCCCCGCAACGCATCCAACCTGTTCAACTTCATGGGCACCCTGTGTTCTTTGAGTGCACGCAGGGTAGGCATTTCCGCCGCGGCGGGCAAGATCAATTGCCCTTGGTTACCAGGCCGACAAGAGGCTCAGTCAGCGTTGCGCTCAATCACTTGTGGAAGCGGCAAGGGCTCGAACTCGTCGGGCTCGATCACATCCAGCCCGTCCAGCGATCGCCGGCTGGCGAGCGCCTGACGAGCTTCCCGCTCGGCCTTGATTTGCGCACGGCGTTCGGCAAAGAACTGCTTGAGCATGGCACTGGCCGGCTCGGCCAGCACGCCACCCGTGATGTGGGTGTGGTGGTTGAGTTGCGGAAAACCGAACAGGTCGGTCACCGAACCGGCCACGCCTGTTTTGGGGTCGGTGGCCGCGAACACCACGCGCTTGAAGCGCGCATGCATCAGGGCCATGGCGCACATGGCGCAGGGCTCGAGCGTGACGTACAGCTCACACTCGGGCAGCCTGTAGTTTTCCAGCAGCAAGGCTGCATGGCGCAAGGCCACGATTTCGGCATGGGCCGTGGGGTCGTGGGTGGTGATCGGGCGGTTGTAGCCAGTGGCGATCACCTGCCCTTCGCGCACGATCACGGCGCCCACAGGCACCTCACCGGCCAGCCAGGCGTTCTGGGCCTGGTCGAGGGCCAGGCGCATGAAAAAGTCGTCGGTCGGGTTCACGTGGTCTGTCCAGAGCCGCCATCCGGGGCGACGGTCATGGTCAATGTTGTCATGCCCCGTGGTGCTGCGTCGAGCCTTGCGAGCCTTCCCAACGGGCGGCCCTTGCCCGGTGCAGCTTCATGTAGCTGTCAATCAGGCGTTGGTGCCTGTCAAGCCCTTCCAGCGCGATGCTCGTGGGCGTCAACCCGTGGAAGCGCACGCTGCCATCCACCGATCCGAGCACAGCGTCCATGCGGGGGTTGCCAAACATCCGGCGGAAGTTGCCCTCGTAGTCTGCCAAGGCCATGTCATCGTCCAGCACCACATCCAGGACCGCGTCCATGGCCTGGTAAAACAAGCCGCGATCGACCGTGTTGTCGTTGTACTGCAAGAAAGCGCCCACCAGTTCTTGCGCTTCATCCAGCTGCCGCAAAGCGAGGTGAATCAGCAGCTTCAATTCCAGCACGGTCAACTGCCCCCAGACGGTGTTCTCATCGAACTCGACACCGATCAAGGTGCCGATGTCGCCGTAGTCATCCAGCTCGGTGCCCAGCAACCGATCCAGCAAGGCTTGCAGTTGCCCATCGTCCAGGGCATGGATGTTCAGGACATCGGCTCGGAACAACAAGGCCTTGTTGGTGTTGTCCCAGATCAGATCTTCCACCGGGTACACCTCCGAATAACCCGGCACCAGGATCCGGCAAGCCGTGGCGCCCAGCTGGTCATGGACCGCCACATACGCTTCCTTGCCCATGTCTTGGAGGATGCCAAACAGCAACTCGGCCTCCTCGGCGTTGGCGTTCACACCCTGGCGAGAGAAGTCCCACTCCACGAACGCATGGTCGGCCTTGGCGCTGAAAAAGCGCCAGGACACCACGCCGCTGGAGTCAATGAAGTGCTCCACGAAGTTGTAGGGCTCGGTCACGGCATGGCTGGCAAAGGTGGGACGAGGCAGGTCGTTCAGGCCTTCAAAACTGCGCCCCTGCAGCAACTCGGTCAGGCTGTGTTCCAGCGCCACCTCGAAACGGGGGTGCGCGCCAAAAGAAGCGAACACGCCACCCGTCTTCGGGTTCATCAGGGTCACGCACATCAGCGGGTATTGGCCACCCAGCGAGGCATCCTTGACCAGCACCGGAAAGCCTTGCGCTTCCAGCCCCTGGATGCCAGCCAGGATGTGGGGGTACTTGGCCAGCACGTCCTGCGGCACATCGGGCAGGGCCATCTCCCCTTCGATGATCTCCCGCTTGACGGCTCGCTCGAAGATCTCAGACAGGCACTGCACCTGCGCTTCGGCCAAGGTATTGCCGGCACTCATGCCGTTGCTGACGAAGAGGTTCTCGACCAGGTTGGACGGGAAATACACCACCTGACCGTCGGACTGGCGAACATAGGGCAAGGCGCAAATGCCTCGCTGAGCGTTACCCGAGTTGGTGTCGATCAGGTGAGAGCCGCGCAATTCGCCATCGGGGTCGTAGATCGCCAGACAGTGGTCGTCGAGTATTCCCGCCGGGAGCGCATCGTCTGCACCCAGCTTGAACCATCGCTCATGCGGGTCATGCACGAAGGCCGCATCGGCCATCTCTTCACCCCAGAACTGCCCCGCATAGAAGTGGTTGCAGCTCAGGCGCTCGATGTATTCACCCAGGGCCGATGCCAGCGCACTTTCCTTGGTCGCCCCCTTGCCATTGGTGAAACACATGGGCGAGTGCGCATCACGGATGTGCAGCGACCACACATTGGGGACGATGTTGCGCCACGAGGCAATTTCAATCTTGATGCCCAGCGCGGCCAGGGTTGCCGTCATGTTCGCGATGGTCTGCTCAAGCGGCAGGTCCTTGCCCGCGATGTAGGTGCCCTCTGTCCCCACCGGCGCCAAGGTCAGCAAAGACTGTGCGTCGGCATCCAGGTTCTCGACCTCTTCAATGACGAACTCGGGGCCGGCCTGCACGACCTTCTTGACCGTGCAACGGTCGATGGATCGCAAGATGCCTTGGCGGTCCTTTTCGGAAATGTCCGCGGGCAACTCCACCTGGATCTTGAAAATCTGCTGGTAGCGATTCTCCGGATCCACGATGTTGTTCTGCGACAGGCGGATGTTGTCGGTGGGGATGTCGCGCGTGACGCAGTACAGCTTCACGAAGTAAGCCGCACACAGGGCCGACGAGGCCAGGAAATAATCAAAAGGACCCGGGGCCGAGCCATCGCCTTTGTAGCGAATGGGTTGATCGGCCACGACGGTGAAGTCATCGAACTTGGCTTCCAGACGAAGCTTGTCGAGAAAGTTGACCTTGATTTCCATTCGATGGACTCCGCCTGGGGCGCCTGATTACAAAAAACGTCAATGGGCAACCGCCACGACACAGCCCTGACGCAGGCAAGCCAGTCGGAGCCACCTGATCAGTCGATCATCGGATGCCACTTCATTCGATCAGGAGAGGCGCCCGGCGACCGATCACTCCCACTCGATGGTGGCAGGCGGCTTGGAGCTCACGTCGTAGGTGACACGGTTGATGCCGCGCACCTCGTTGATGATGCGGCCAGAGGTGCGCTTGAGCATGCTGTAAGGCAGCTCGGCCCAGTCGGCGGTCATGAAGTCAGACGTTTGCACGGCACGCAGGGCCACCACGTAGTCGTAGGTGCGGCCATCGCCCATCACGCCCACACTCTTGACCGGCAGGAAGACCGTGAAGGCCTGGCTGGTCAGCTCGTACCAGCTCTTGCCCGTCGCCTCGTCACGGGTGTTGCGCAGCTCTTCGATGAAGATGGCGTCGGCGCGGCGCAGCAGGTCGGCGTATTCCTTCTTCACTTCGCCCAGGAT
>JBEGRT010000534.1:0-4625 GCA_041180305.1 Pseudomonadota bacterium | reverse complement strand
CATCAAGGAACCGACGATGGCGTTGGCCAGGCCGCCCTCTTCCATCGGGGCCGGCGTCATCTGGGTGAAGGTGGCGATGGCCAGGCCATCGAGGCCCAGGCGCACGGTTTCCACCAGGATCCAGATCAGCCACACCAGGCCAAAAGCCATGGCGCCGAGCGACAGGGTCAGCGCGATGGCGTTGACCAGTTTGCGCCGCGCATGGTGTTTCATGCGCGAGGCCTGCAATGCTTGAGACGTGCTCACGAACGGGCTCCTTCCGACTTCTTGAGGCGGGCCAGCAGCACTTTCGAGAAGGCCAGCACCACGAAGGTGATGAAGAACAGGACCAGACCCAGGTAGATCAGCGAGGCCTGGTGCAGGCCTTCACCCGCTTCTGCAAACTCGTTGGCCAGGGCCGAGGTGATGGAGTTGGCGGCCTCGAACACCGACAGGGAATTGAGCTGGTTCATGTTGCCGATCACGAAGGTGACGGCCATGGTCTCGCCCAGGGCACGGCCCAGGCCCAGCATGATCCCGCCCACCACACCGGTCTTGGTGTAAGGCAGCACCACCTTGTAGACCACCTCCCAGGTGGTCGAACCCAGACCGTAGGCCGATTCCTTCAGCAGCGGGGGCGTGACCTCGAACACGTCGCGCATCACCGACGCGATGAAGGGGATGATCATGATGGCCAGGATGATGCCGGCCGACAGGATGCCGATGCCCACGGGCGGGCCCGAGAAGAAGGCACCCAGGTAAGGCACGCCCTCGGTCCAGGCTTGCAGCGGCTGCTGCACATAGGTCGACAGGATGGGGCCGAACACCAGCAAGCCCCACATGCCATACACGATGGAGGGAACAGCCGCCAGCAGTTCGACGGCGATACCCAGCGGGCGCTTGAGCCAGGCCGGGGCCAGCTCGGTCAGGAACATGGCGATGCCGAAGCTGACCGGCACAGCGATCAGCAGCGCAATGGCCGAGGTCATCAGCGTGCCGTAGATCATGACCAGGCCACCGAACGACTCGGTGACAGGATCCCAGTCGGTGCGCGTCAGGAAGCTCAGGCCGTACTTGGAAATCGCAGGCCAGGCGCCCACGATCAGGGAAATGATGATGCCGACCAGCAGACCAAGGGTCAGCAAGGCCGCACCACGCGCGGCAAGCGCAAACACCGCATCCGCCCAAGGGGCCGATGCGCGACGAACGGGTGGGTTGGTCATGGGAGAGGTTCTGCGTTTGGAATCTTGTCCGGCGCCGAGGTCATCGGCACCGGTGGGCAGGATGGCGGTCATCAGAATCCTCCGGTCAACCCTTGAAATACTTCAACTGCATGTGGACAGGCCGGGCAGATGCCCGGCCGTTTTCAGAGGATCACTTGATGGTGGCCCATTGCTTGCGGACCAGGTCTTTCACCGAGGCGGGCAGCGGCACGTATTCCAGCTCGCCCGCGGCAGCATCACCGTTGGCGTAAGCCCATTCGAAGAACTTCAGCGAGGTCGCGCCCTGTTCGGGCTTGTCCTGCTTCTTGTGCATCAGGATGAAGGTGGCGCCAGTCAGGGGCCAGGCATCCTTGCCCGGCTGATTGGTCAGCACCTGGTAGAAGCTCTTGGCCCAGTCGGCGCTGGCGGCCGCGGCCTTGAAGGTCAGGTCGTCAGGCTGCACGAAGGTGCCCGCGGCATTCTTCAGGGCCACGTGCGACATCTTGTTCTGCTTGGCGTAGGCATATTCCACGTAGCCGATCGAGTTGGGCAGGCGCTGCACGAAGGATGACACGCCCTCATTACCCTTGCCGCCAGCACCCGTGGGCCAGTTCACAGCCGTGCCCTCACCCACCTTGGCCTTCCAGTCAGCGCTGACCTTCGACAGGTAGTTGGTGAAGATGAAGCTGGTGCCCGAACCGTCGGCGCGACGCACCACGGCGATGGGGGCGTCGGGCAAGGCCACACCCGCATTCAGCGCGGCGATGGCCGGGTCGTTCCACTTTTTGATGTCACCCAGGTAAATGCTGGCCAGCACGTCACCGGTCAGCTTCAGTTGACCGGGCGCGATGCCCTTCACATTGATCACGGGCACCACACCACCGATCACGGTGGGGAACTGAACCAGACCATCCTTGGCCAGTTCGTCGTCCTTCAGGGGCATGTCGGAAGCGCCAAAGTCAACCGTCTTGGCCTTGATCTGCTTGATGCCGGCGCCCGAACCCACCGATTGGTAGTTGATCTGCACGCCAGCCGTCTTGCTGTAGGCCGACGCCCACTTGGCGTAAATCGGGGCCGGGAAGGTGGCACCAGCGCCCGTCACGTTCTGGGCGAAAACCGAACCAGCCACCAGGGCCAGAGAAGCAGCAACAGCAGCACGGATCACATTGAAATTCATGACTCGCCTTTCAAGCGGAGATGACAGGGTCTTTCGATGCTGCGAACTGTAGGGGGGGATTGTGACGAACACATGACAGAAATGGAATCGCTGTCACATTCGGATGGTGAGATTTTTCAACACAGCACGGGGACGACCTGCAGGCGACATGACACGGTTTCGTCATGCAGGCGTCACCGCTCTGTCATGAAGCACTCCTAATGTGACAAGGCTGGCCCATGAGACGGGCCCACATCGTCCATCTGGAGCACACCATGACCCCCACCCACCGCCGTCACCTGCTGCGCCTGAGCAGCGCCCTCACCCTCGCCACCGCACTGTTCATGGGCGGCTGCGCCAGCACCTCGCCGCAGGCCCAGCTGGCCGCTCAAGCCCCGGAACTCAGCACCTTCCAGGATCTGGTGCGCCAGGCAGGCCTGGAAGCCTCCCTGAGCGACCAGGAAGTCACCGTGTTCGCCCCCACCAACGACGCTTTCAAGGAAGTGCCTGCGGCCACGCTCGACAAGCTGGCCAAAGACCCTGAGCAACTGCGCCAGGTGCTGACTTTCCACATGGTGAACGGCAAGGTACTGGGCGCCAATGTGAACGGCGCCACCCAGCTGGAAACGCTGCAAGGCGCCAAGTTGGGTGTCTCGAAGGCTGGTGACTATCTGGTGGTGGAAGAGGCCATGGCCACCCGCACCGACCTCAGCAGCGGCAAGGCCACCGTGCACGTGATCGACCGCGTGCTGATGCCGCCCAAGAAGAAGTGACAGCGGTGACGCCAGCTCACGGCTGACGCTGCCAAGACAAAGCCCCGGCATGCCGGGGCTTTTTTGATGCCGACAGGCCGGAGGCGATCAGGCCAGCGTGGCGGCCATCTGCTCGCAGCAGCTCACGGCCAGGGCTTCGTCTTCGGCCTCGACCATCACCCGCACCAGCGGCTCGGTGCCCGATGCTCGGATCAGCACGCGGCCACGCCCTGCCAGGCGCTGCTCGACCTCGGCGCGCGCGGCCTTCAACGCGGCATTGCCCTGCCAATCCTGGCCAGGCTTCAGGCGCACATTGATCAGCTTCTGCGGGAACAGCTTGACCGGGGCCAGCCAATCGGCCAGCGAGCGCTGCCCGCGAACCACCGCCTGCAAAATCTGCAGCGCGCTCACGATACCATCGCCTGTGGTGTGGCGATCGAGCGCCAGCAGGTGCCCCGACCCCTCGCCGCCCAGCTGCCAGCCACGGGCCACCAGCTCTTCCAGCACGTAGCGGTCACCGACCTTGGCGCGCACGAAGCCAGTGCCTTGCTTCTGCAGGGCCAGTTCAACCGCCATGTTGGTCATGAGCGTGCCGACCGCACCCGGCACTTTCTCGCCACGAGACAGCCGATCGGCCACCATCACGTACAGCAGCTCATCGCCGTTGTACAGACGCCCCTGCGCGTCGACCATCTGCAGTCGGTCGGCATCACCATCCAGGGCAATGCCATAGTGTGCGCCCTGGGTCTTCACAGCCTCGACCAGCGCCTCGGGGTGGGTGGCCCCCACACCCTTGTTGATGTTCATGCCATCGGGCTGCACGCCGATCGAGTGCACCTCGGCGCCCAGCTCATGGAACACATGAGGCGCCACATGGTAGGCCGCGCCATGGGCACCATCGACGACCAGCTTCATGCCCTTGAGCGACAGCCCTGCGTCAAAGGTGCTCTTGCAGAACTCGATGTAGCGGCCACGCGCGTCTTCCAGACGGCGGGCCTTGCCCAGCTCGCTGGAAGGCACCCACACCGGGGCCGATTCCAGGGCGGCTTCGACATCCTGTTCCCACTGGTCGGGCAGTTTCTCGCCTTGGGCCGAGAAGAACTTGATGCCGTTGTCGGGGAAAGGGTTGTGCGAAGCGCTGATGACCACGCCCAGGCTCAGGCGCAAGGCCCGCGTGAGGTAAGCCACGCCCGGCGTAGGCAGCGGCCCGGTCAGCAGCACATCCACCCCGGCCGACGCGAAACCCGCCTCCAGGGCCGATTCCAGCATGTAGCCGGAAATGCGGGTGTCCTTGCCGATCAGCACCGTGGGGCGCGCTTCAGTGCGCTTGAGCACCTGGCCCACCGCATGTCCCAGGCGCAACACGAAGTCGGGGGTGATGGGGGCCTGCCCGACCGTGCCACGGATGCCATCGGTGCCGAAATATTGTCTGCTCATGGGCTCAGTGAAAAGAAGTTCAGAAAACCGGGAGGCTGATTATCAGGCGGGAAGACCCACGGCCGCCCACACCTTGAGCGCATCGACCGTCGCCGCCAC
>JBEGRT010000533.1:0-3533 GCA_041180305.1 Pseudomonadota bacterium | reverse complement strand
AACGCGATCATCGAGGTCAAGGACCTCACCAAGACCTTCGGCGAAAAGACCGTGGTCGATCAGTTGACCATGGACATCCAGCCCGGTCAGCTCTACGCCTTCCTGGGCCCCAACGGCTCGGGCAAGACCACCGCCATCCGCATGATGTGCGGCCTGATTCCGCCCACTTCGGGTGGCGGCGTCTGCGCGGGCTTTGACATTGCCACGCAGGCCGACCAGATCAAGCCGCTGCTGGGCTACATGACCCAGCACTTCTCGCTGTACCCCGACCTGACGGTGCGCGAGAACCTGGAGTTCGTGTGCCGCCTGTATGGCGTGAGCGATGTGAAGGGCCGTGTGAACGACCTGATCGAGCAGTTCGCCTTCCATGACCTGGGCCGCGACAAGCAACAGGTGGGCACGCTGTCAGGCGGCTGGAAGCAGCGCATGGCCCTGGCCTGCGCGGTCTCGCACCGCCCCAAGCTGCTGCTGCTGGACGAACCCACCGCCGGTGTGGACCCGAAGGCCCGCGAGGCCTTCTGGGACATCCTGCAGGAAGTGACGGCCAGTGGCGTGTCGGCCCTGGTCTCGACCCACTACATGGACGAGGCCATGCGCTCGAACCGCCTGGCCTACATGCTGTACGGCCGCCTGCTGGTGGACGACAAGCCCGAGAACGTGCTGCGCAACTGCGCGCTGGTGTCGGTGCAGGTGGACCTGCTCAAGGCGGTGGACCTGGTGGCCGTGGCACGCGACCCGCGCGTGGTGCGCATGGCCCGCCTGGGCAACAGCGTGCGCGTGGTGGCCCGCTCGCAAGACGAGGTGGACGGCTGGATCAAGGACCGCCTGGGCGATGCCGCAGGGCACACCACCGAGATCGACGTCGGCCTGGAAGACATCTTCTTCCACCTGACCCTGCAGCAGCAGGGCACCAACACCACCTTCTGAGCACGCCCCATGTCCCTCCAACGCATTTTCGCCATCGCGATGAAGGAGTGGTTGCACATGGTGCGCGACCGCCTGACCTTCATCTCGCTGCTGCTGGCCACCAGCGGCTATGTGATCGTGTTCGGTTACGCGATCAACCCCGACCCACGCCAGATCGACACCATCGTCGTCGACCACGACAAGAGCGAGTTCTCGCGCCTGTACCGCGCGGCCCTCAAGCAGAGCAATTACCTGAACATCCACCCGGCCGAGATGACTTCGGATCAGGCCAGCGACTACCTGCGCCGCGCCAAGACCTCGGTGGTCATCGAGATTCCGCCCGACTTCACGCAGAACATGATGGCCGGCCGCACGGCCCAGATCCTGGTCGAAGCCGATGCGACCGACCCCGTGAGCCTGAACGGCGCCATTTCATCGACCGGTGAAGTGGCCCGCCAGGTGGCCGCCCACGTGCTGCGCCGCGACCAGCTGGGCACCAACAAGCCCAACGGCCCCCAGGTCGATGTGCGCGTGCAGCGCCGCTTCAACCCCTCGGGCGAACACACCTTCTTCATCATCCCCGGGGTGATGGGCATGATCCTGAACATGTCGCTGATCATGATGACAGCCATGTCGATCACCAAGGAAAAGGAACGCGGCTCGATGGAGTTCCTGATGGTGACGCCCACCAAGCCAGCGGAAGTGATCATCGGCAAGATGGGGCCCTACTTCCTGATGGGCGTGGTGCAGGTGGTGTCCATCCTGGCCATTGCCTTCCTGCTGTTCAAGATGCCCCTGACCGGCAGTGCGCTGGCACTTGGCGCACTGCTGTTCATGTACGGCATCACGACGCTGATGGTGGGCATCCTGATTTCCACGATGGCCACCTCGCAGATCCAGGCCATGCAGCTGTCGTTCTATTACATGATGCCGACCATCCTGCTGACCGGCTTCATGTTCCCGATCAGTGGCATGCCGGAAGTGGCCCAGAAGTTCTCGGCGGTGCTGCCCATGACCTACTTCATCCGCGGAGCGCGGGGCGCCTTCCTCAAGGAGTTCTCGCTGCTGGACATGTGGCCCAACCTGTGGCCCATCGGCCTGGCCTTCATCGTGTTCCTGTGGGCTTCGGTCAAGAGCTACCGCAAGACCCTGGGTTGATCTGACGCAGAACGTGCCGCCCTGCCCCGGCTTTGTCCCGGGATGACAGGGCAGTGCAGGCTGCACTTGCCTACAATCCGCGGATGACTGCTGCCCTGCCCACCGCCAACGTCCAGCTGCCGCCGCTGGCCAACGACCAGTTCCTGCGCGCCTGCCTGCGACTGCCCACCGAGTACATGCCCGTGTGGCTGATGCGCCAGGCGGGCCGCTACCTGCCCGAGTACCGCGCCACCCGCGCCACCGCCGGCAGCTTCATGGGCCTGGCCACCAACCCGCAGTTCGCCTGCGAAGTGACGCTGCAGCCGCTGGAGCGCTACGACCTCGACGCCGCCATCCTGTTCTCGGACATCCTGACGGTGCCCGACGCCATGGGCCTGGGCCTGAGCTTCGAAGCCGGCGAGGGCCCCAAGTTTGCCAAGGTGGTGCGCGACGAAGCCGCCGTGGCCGAACTGGCTGTGCCCGACATGGACAAGCTGCGCTATGTGTTCGATGCGGTCAGCACCATCCGCCAGGCCCTGACGAATGCCGATGGCAAGGGCCGCGTGCCCCTGATCGGCTTTTCGGGCAGCCCCTGGACCCTGGCCTGCTACATGGTCGAAGGCGGCGGCTCGGACGACTACCGCCTGGTCAAGTCGCTGATGTACAAGCGCCCCGACCTGATGCACCGCATCCTGTCGGTGAACGCCGACGCGGTGGCCCTGTACCTCAACACCCAGATCGAAGCCGGCGCGCAGGCCGTGATGGTGTTCGACTCGTGGGGCGGTGTGCTGGCCGATGGCGCCTTCCAGCAGTTCAGCCTGGCCTACACGCAGCGCGTGCTCAGCCAGCTCAAGAAAGAGCACAAGGGCTGCCGCATCCCGCACATCGTGTTCACCAAGGGCGGCGGCCTGTGGCTGGACCAGATCGCGGCCACCGGCTGTGACGTGGTCGGCCTGGACTGGACCATGAACCTGGGCAAGGCCCGCCAGATCACCAACGACCAGGTTGCCCTGCAAGGCAACCTCGACCCGAATGTGCTGTTCGCCGACCCGGCGCAGGTGGAAACCGAAGCCCGCCGCGTGCTGGACGCCTTCGGGCGCCCTCAGCGCGCCGACGGCCAATGGGGCGGCCATGTGTTCAACCTGGGCCATGGCATCAGCCAGTTCACCCCGCCCGAGAACGTGAACGTGCTGGTGGACACCGTGCATGCGCATTCGCGCACGCTGCGCACGACGACGGGCTGACGGTCAGTCGCGGGTGAGCACCTGAAGCTCACCCTCATCGGGCAGGTGGCTGCCTTCGTTGGCCTCGGCCAAGGCCGACATCAGCGATGCGGCCAGGATCATGGCGCCGCCTGTGAGCGTGAGCGCCGTGAGTTGCGCCTCGCCGGCCAGCACCGACGAGCCGGTGGCAAAAACCACCTCGGTCAGCATGATCACCGACGTGACGGCGACCGGCAGCTGCGAGGCTCCGACCTGCAGCGCCATGTT
>JBEGRT010000532.1:0-5826 GCA_041180305.1 Pseudomonadota bacterium | reverse complement strand
GGTCGGTGACGACACCCCTCAAACCTTCAGGAAAGGACTTCCCATGACACACCCAACCCACGAACGCGCCACCCAGGTTTCGCACACCGACCTCGCCACCCTGGCCGCGGCAGGTGCAGCCCGCGCCCTGCAAGCCCGTGAACTGCCACCCGAAGCCACGCAGCAGGTCAGCGGAGGCCTCAGCGGCATCGATGTGCTGCGCATGAAGTTCGACCCCAACTACTTCCCCCTGGGCAAGATCAACCCGATCGTGCTGGGTGGCCTGCAGCAGCAGATCAACCCCGTGGCCCTGAACACGGCCGTCATCGGTCGTTGAGCGGGAGCGCCGCCATGACGCCCACCCTGTGCCCCAGCGCCCCGGCCAACGCGGCCGACGCTCAGGTGTTTGCCGTCATTGGCGGCAGCGCTGAACGCCCCGAAGTGCAGTACCTGGACCAGCCAGTGCCCCTGAGCGCCGAACTGGCCGCTTCGGTGGCCCCGGCCTTGCCCACCGAGGTGTTCCGGCTGTCGGGTGCCTGCGCGCAAGGCCCCGATTGCTGGCATTTCGACGAGGCACGCACCGTGTGCCGCCTGGCCATCCGCACCGTGCGGCTGACGCCCGTGGTGGTGCACAAGCCACCGCGCTGCGCCATCCGGGCGCAATGCCAGTGGTGGGCGCAAGAAGGCGTGTCAGGCTGCCTGCGCTGCCCGCAGGTGGTCACGAATGACCTGGCCGCCAGCGCGCTGTACCGCCGCGTGGCCGACCCGTTCAACCATGGCGATGCGGCCTGAATGCAGGCCCACGCCTGCCAAGGTTCGGGCCAAGACCAAGCTTCAGGCGGACAAGGCCTTCTCGATGTCGGCGGCCAGCCCCTTGGGCGAATCCACCGGCGCGTAGCGGCCCAGCACACGGCCATCCTTGCCGATCAGGAACTTGGTGAAGTTCCACTTGATGGCCTTGGTGCCCAGCAGGCCCGGCGCTTCCTGCACCAGGTGCTGGTACAGCGGGTGGGCTTGCGGGCCATTCACGTCGATCTTGGCCATCATGGGGAAGCTGACGCCGTAGTTGAGCTGGCAGAACGAGGCGATCTCGCTGTTGGCCCCCGGGTCCTGGCCACCGAACTGGTTGCAGGGAAAGCCCAGCACGATCAGGCCGCGGTCCTTGTAGGCCTGCCAGAGTTTTTCCAGGCCCTCGAACTGCGGCGTGAAGCCGCATTTGCTGGCCGTGTTGACGATCAGGATCACCTTGCCGCGGTGCTCGGAGAGCTTCACGGACTGCCCGGTGATGGTCTGGGCTTCGAAATCGTAGACAGATGGCATGGTCGATGGGAAGGGTCAGGCTCGATGGCGCCCTCCCTCGGGAAGGCCTACACTCTGCGCACATCCTAAATCAAGGGGCTCGGTGGTGCAGAACGGCGCGGGATCGTCCATTCGCAAACTGGTGGTGCTCGGGGCGTCGGCCGGCGGCCTGGAGGCGCTGTGCCAGTTGCTCGACCACTGCACGCCCGACCGTCAGGCGGCCTACGTGGTGATCCAGCACCTCTCGCCCGACCACCCCACCCTGATGGATCGGTTGCTGGCCCGCCACACCCGCATGGCGGTGCGGCTGGTGGAAGAGGCCATGCCGCTGGCCCCCGACACCCTGTTCCTGATCCCTCCCGGCAAGCATCTGGGCCTGCAGGGCGATGTGCTCACCCTGCGACCCAAGCCCACCCGAGGCCTGGCCCTGCCCATCGATGATTTCCTGGCCGAAGCGGCTCCGCAATGGGGCCCTCGGCTGCAGGCCGTGATCCTGTCAGGCACCGGGGCCGATGGCAGCCGCGGGCTGCCACACGTCAGCCAGGAGGGCGGACAGATCGTGGCGCAATGCCCCGAGACCGCCGCGTTCGACGGCATGCCACGCAGCGCCCTGGCCACCGGTCTGGTCGATGCCGTTCTGGCACCGGCCGACATCGGCGACTGGCTGGCCACCCACGAGGCCCCGTCTTCTGCCATGGTCTCGGCCGACGCTTCGGGCCCCACCCTGCCCGCCACCCAGGCCCCGGCCCCGGAAGACCTCACCCACCCGGACTGGCTGCACGCCCTGGCCGACATCGCCGACCGCGTGCAGCAGCAGGCGGGACTGCCTCTGAGCCAGTACAAGCCCGACATGCTGTGGCGGCGCATCCGTCGCCGCATGCAGGTGCTGGGCCTCGCCGAGATCACGCAATACGCGCATCACCTGGCCGAACACCCGGCCGAGGCCAGCCGGCTTCGCAAGGAAGTGCTGATCCCCGTGACGCACTTCTTCAGAGACCAGGACACCTTCGAGGTGCTGGCTCGCCAGGCCTTGCCGGAACTGATCGAGTCCCTGCCGGTCGACCAGCCGCTGCGCGCCTGGGTGGCCGCCACCGCCACCGGGGAAGAGGCCTACTCCCTGGCCATGCTGCTGCAGGAGTGCTGTGACACCGCCCACAAGTGGCCCCCCATCAAGGTGTACGCCACCGACATCGAGCCCACCTACCTGTCGCGCGCTGCCGCCGGCCGCTACCCCGGCTCGATCGTCCATGAGCTGACGCCAGCCCGGCTGGAGCGGTTCTTCACACAGCAAGGGGACGATTTCGTGGTGCGCCCTGAACTGCGCGCCATGGTGGTGTTTGCCCGGCACGACCTGCTGAACGACCCGCCCTTCACCCAGATGCACCTGGTGATGTGCCGCAACATGCTGATCTATCTGCGCTCCAGCGCCCAGCAGCAGGCCCTGCGCAGGTTGCACTACGCACTGGTGCCCGGCGGCTACCTGGCCCTCGGCCGCAGCGAGACCCCGTCAGGCCTGCAGGAGCAACTGCTGACCATCGACAGCAAGGCCCGTGTGTTCCAGAGCCCTCGTCGCGCACGGCCCGACAGCCTGCGCCAGATGGCCCTGACGCCGGCCTCATCACCGGTGCGCACGCCGGTGCCCATGGCCCCGACACCCAGCGCCGGGCCCATGGTGGAGGCCCTGCAGCTGCTGTGCCGACGGCATGCCCCCCCAGCCCTGGTGCTCGATGCACAAGGCCAGGTGGTGCAGCTGATCGGTGAGTTCGGTGCCCTGCTGCAGCTGCGGGGTGGGCAGCCCAGTCTGCAGGTGCAGGACCTGCTGCCCGCCGAGCTGGCCCCCGTGATGCGCCAGCTGCTCATGGCCGCAGGGGGGCAATCAGGCCCGGTGCGCAGCCCGGCCCTCAGCCTGCCTGGGCTGCGCACCCTCTGGCCCCACGAGCAACTCAGGCTGGTGGCACAGCGCCTGGAAACCTCGGGGGCAGCCGGTCAGGTGCTGGTCGCCTTCGAGACCGACGCACCGCAGACCACCGCGTCGGCCACCGCGGCAGCGGTCGAGCTCACCCTGGGCGACACCACCCGGGAACAGGTCGAGCACCTGTCACGCGAGCTGGACATGACCCGAGCCCACCTGCAGACCACCATCGAGGCCCTGCAGGGCAGCAACGAAGAACTTCAGGCCAACAACGAAGAGCTCATGAGCACCAACGAGGAGCTCCAGAGCACGAACGAAGAGCTTCAATCGGTCAACGAAGAGCTCTACACCGTCAACGGCGAATACCAGCAGCAGCTCGAACAGCTGCGCGACCTGCACGCCGATCTCGATGGCATGCAGAGGGCATCGGCCTTGCCCAGCGTCTTCGTCGATGAGCACCTGCGCCTGCAACGTTTCAGCCGTGAAGCCACGCTGCTGTTCAACCTGCGCGACACCGACCTGGGCCGCAGCATCACCGACTTCTCTCACCGGCTGGAGTTTCCCGGCCTGGCGCAGGAGCTCCAGCGCGCGATG
This sequence comes from Pseudomonadota bacterium, assembly GCA_041180305.1. Lineage (GTDB taxonomy): Bacteria > Pseudomonadota > Gammaproteobacteria > Burkholderiales > Burkholderiaceae_C > Aquabacterium. The sequence goes on along the minus strand of JBEGRT010000532.1, from coordinate 2,042 downwards.
CACTCCGGCCTGACCGTCGAGCGCGAAGTGCGCAGTGACCTGGGGCGCTGGTACCTGGCCCGCATCGTGCCCTTCGGCCCCACGCAGGCCATGTCCGCGCAGACCGCCACGGCGCCGCAGAGCCCGTCGGCACCGCTCATGCGCCGCGCCGTGCTGTTGCTGGTCGATCTGGCCACCGTGCGCAATGCCAACCGGCTGCAGGCCATCCTGGATGCGCTGCCGCTGAACCTGGCCGTGCTCGACTTCACCGGCCGCATCGTCTCGGTGAACCAGCCCTGGATGCAGTTCGCCCAGGACAACGGTGACCCCGAACTCCGGGTCACAGGCCCAGGCCAGAACTACCTGCACACCGTGCGCAAGGCCATGACCGGTCACACGGCCCATGACGAAGACCTGCGCCTGATTGATTTCGGCCTGTCGGCCGTGCTGCGCGGAGAGCGCCAGCACTTCGAGCATGTCTACCCCTGCCACGCCCCCCACCAGCAACGCTGGTTCGCCCTGCACGCCATGCATTTGCGTGCCGACGGCGGCGGGGCCGTGGTTGCGCACTACAACGTGACCCGTTGGAAGTGCGCCCGAAAGGAGCCTTCCGATGCACTTGCCCAGCCGTCGCCCTGACGACGAGCCCGCACGCGACCGCACGCACGTCCAGCAGCCCGAGACCGACGCCCAGCGGCTGCTCGAAGAGTTGCGCATCCACCAGGTGGAGCTGCAGCTGCAATCCGACGCGCTGCAGGCCAGCCAGCAGGAAGCGCTGGCCCAGGCCGAACGCTATCGCCACCTGCTCCGCGCCGCACCGGTGGCCATGTGCCAGCTCGATGCCCGGGGCGCGATCCGCACCCCCAATGACGCGCTGTGCCAGCTGCTGGGGCAATCGGCGGCCGAGCTTCAGGACCAGCTGCTGTACCGGCTGGGCCGCGACGAGCTCCAGCGTGTGAGGGCCCTGCAGGCGGTTCAGCAGTCGACACACTGCCCCACCCATGAAGTGCGTGGCGTGTGGCTCCAGGGCGCCCAGGGGCCCCTGCTGGTGGACATGCACTTTTCGGAAGTGCCCGGCCCCCGGCAGACCGAGCCCCAACCTGGCCCCCAGCAACGCTGGCTGGTGGCCCTGGTCGACCAGACGGCGAGACACCGCGAACATGTGGCCCTCCAGGAGGCCAACGAGGCCTTGCGCAAGGCCCTGGCGGTGAACCAGGAGCTGGCCTTGCTGGCCGACCGCTCACCCAATGCCGTGATGATCTGCGATGCCGACCAGCGCATCCGCTGGGTCAACCCCAGCTTCATCCAGGCCACGGGCTACAGCCTGCAGGAGGCGCGTGGCATGCGCCCGGACGACCTGCTCGGCCCCGGCGCCAACGACCCCACCTCGCAACTGATGCAACAACGGGTACAGCGCGGCGAGGCCGTCGACCGCGTGCGCATGGCACGGCAGACCCGCACCGGCGCACAGTACTGGGCCGAGGTCTCTGTGCTGCCCGTGCGCAACGAAGCAGGCCTGATCACCCGGCACATCGTGATCGAGCGCGACATTTCCGACCGCTTGCAGGCCGAGGCCGAACGCGAAGCCCTGATGCAGGCCGAGGCCAGCCACGCAGCCAAGACCGAGTTCCTCTCGCGCATGAGCCACAACATGCGCACCCCCTTGAACGCCGTGATGGGCTTTGCCCACCTGCTGCTGCAGGGCCCCGAGGCCGTGAACCTGCCCGGCCAGCGCAAGAAGATGGAAATCATCCACCAGGCGGGCCAGCAACTGCTGGGGCTGGTGAACCAGGCCCTGCAACTGGCCCAGCTGGAACATGCGCTGGAAGACTACGCCCCCGAAGCCATCAACCTGCAGCCCCTGGCCCAGGAGTGCGCCAGCCTGATGGCCGGGCAGGCCCAGGCACACGGCCAGCAGATCGTGTGCGACGTGCCCATGGTGTGCGCCATGGGCGACGCCCAGCGAGTGCGCGAGATCCTCGACAACCTGCTGAGCAACGCGGTGAAGTACTCCCCCGGCCCGGGCGTGATCGAAGTGCGTGGGCAGCTCGACCCGGTCACCC
>JBEGRT010000531.1:0-4018 GCA_041180305.1 Pseudomonadota bacterium | reverse complement strand
GCCAGCTCCATCCAGGGCGTGATGAAGCGCATCAAGGCCAAGGGCGTGGAAGTGATCCTGTACGAGCCGGTGCTGGAAGAAGATCGATTCTTCAATTCCGAGGTGGTGCGCGACCTGGCGGCCTTCAAGGCCCGCAGCGATGTGATCGTGGCCAACCGCGTGGGCGCTGACCTGCAGGACGTGCTGGACAAGGTCTACAGCCGCGATCTGTTCGGGCAGGACTGAGCCGATGCCCCAGCGCCCCCGTCCAAGGGGCGCTGTTCACTGGGTGGTGCTCAGGCAGCGAGTGCGCGTGCCTTGGGCGCGCGCGACACCAGCCAGCCCAGGCCCAGGGCGGCCAGTGCCCAGGTGCTGGGTTCAGGCACGGGGGCGGTGTCGGTGAAAGGCACCATGCGCCAATCCAGTGCCGTGTAGGTGGTCACCTGTTCAGTGGCCGTGAGCGGGCCGAGGCGGCCAATGTACGACACGCTAATGTCCGACAAAGAGTGGTTCTCGTTGAGCTGGAAGCTGTAGTTGGAGTCGGTGAAAGACTCGGTCAGGTACAGGAAGGCTTCCCAGCTACCGGCCTCAGAATACGTCATTGACGTGCTTTCGAACAAGTTGCCTGCATAAGCTTGGCCTTCCACAAAGAGCGTGAGGGGCAGGTTGGCCGGGTCCATGGTGGAGAACTCGGCCTTGTTGCTGAAGCCATGGATCACCAGCGCCAGATAGAACCGGTCGTCGATGGGCTTGAAGGACACGTCGACCTGGGAGATGGGGCCAACCCCTTCCGCCGCGTAAAGGCTGGCGAATGCGGATTCGGTGAATTGAGTACCACTGAGCTGAGTGGTCACGCTCTTTTCGGTGTGTTCGTAGAGTTCCCACACCATCGGCTGGCCGGTTTCATCGTAATAGATCGTATCGGGCATCTGTTTCAGCACCCGCTCCGAGATCGTCTCTGTGTCCTGAAACAGGTTGTTGAGCACGTAGTTGGTGCTGGTGCTTCGGGCGTATTGCAAGTAATCGCTGTCTTGGAGCGTGCGGACCTCATCGCCGCTTTTCACGGCGATCGACATCATGCTGGCGACCTGCGCCTGCGCTGCGCTGGCCATCAGGCCCAGGGCCACGACGGCGCAGTGCACCATCGAAAGGGGGTTGCGGATCTTGTTCATGTTTGCTCCCGAGTGCTGAAGGGTTGGTTGAATGTGCCAACCTCTGATGACAGATTAACGGAGGGCATCATGAGGTCTCAGCCCCTCGTGCTGGGGGGCATCGTCGCATATGCGACAGACCTGAGGCTCGCGAACGACGCATTGGCTCTTTGGGCGAGTTGTTGACAGCGTCGCGGCCTCAACCCGGGGGGTTCGCGCCTTGCAACGAATTGATACGATGTGCCATGGAACAAACGGGCCTCGGCCCCTGGTGGAGGACTCATGCCCCTGATGTCACGCGCGCCTTCGTGGCGCTTGCCGCTGAAAGCAGCGGCCACGGCCGCCATGGTGCTGGCCATGTGTGCGTCTGCGCAGGCGGCCACCTCGTTTGTGATCGATCCGGCCCTGGCCATTGATGCCTCGGGCTATGGTGCTGGGGCCACCTTCAGCATCGGTTCCGGCGCTTCCTTGCTGGATCTGGTGGTCACGGCCACGTCGGCCAGTGCGCTCGATGATCTCGTGCTGTATGCACAAACCCCTGCTTTCGATTTCACAGCCGTCGATTCCGCGCGGCTGGTGTCTCGTTCGGCCTTCACGCCGGTGGGCGGTGGCTTTGGCCTGAACTACAGCTACACCGGCCTGAGCGCCGGGCAGTACGCCTTCGATGTGTTCGCCACGGCGGGCTCGTCGGTGCGCGTGGTGGGGCAATCGGCCTTGAGCCCGGTGCCTGAGCCCGAAGTGCTGGGGTTGGCTGCAGTGGGCGCTGTGTTGGCCCTGACCGCCGCGCGCAAGCGCCGCGCCGCCTGAAGGGAGGCCCTCATGTCTGCACGTTTTGCACTGGTCGCTGCGCTGAGCCTGGCTTGCGCCGCGCCCGCGATGGCTCAATCTCGCGGCACCCGCCCCTCCACGCCTGCCACCCCGGTGGTCACGGAAACCGTGATCGCCCAGGGCAGCATGCTCGACAGCGACACCACCTTCGTGTCGTTCACCACGGGGGCCAGCACCACCAGTTCGTCCACCTTCACCTTGTCGCTGCAAGGCGCCAGCTTCCCTGGAACGACCCTGTCGCTTCAATCCGGCTCGCAGGTGATCTCGCCGTTCGCGCTGCCCACTTCAGGCACCACGGCGGCTTTTGTGTACAGCGGGCTCAGTGCCTTGAGCACCTACACGTTCCAGCTCGACACCCTGGTCAACAGCGTTTGGCAGCTGTCAACCGTGGTGCCGGTTTCCAACGTGAAGGTGAGCGTGGTGTCGTCGGTGCCTGAGCCCTCCACCTACGCCCTGATGGCGGCATGCCTGGGTGTGGTCGGGCTGGCGGCGCAACGCCGCGGCAACCGCGGTCAGGCCTGAGGCGCGTGGCCCTTGCCAGCGCGCCTGGGCCCTGTTGGTGGGCTCAGCCCAGCAGCCGCGACAGTGCCGCGCTGGCCAGTTCGCTGATCTGGGTCAGGAACTCCACGCCCATGTCGGCCGTGTAGCGGGTGGCGTCGGGCGAGGCCAGCACCAGCAGGCCGAACACGTCGCCATCGTGGTGCAGGGGCAGCAGGGCCAGCGAGGCCACGGTGGTGGGGTCTTCCAGCCAGCGGGCGGCTTCAAAACCCGCATTCACACCACAGTAAGGCAGCGTGAGGCTGCGCGCAAAGCTGCGGGCGTCGTCGCTGATGGGCTGGGCGCAGGGCAGCTCGGCATGCTCGGGCTTGACTGGGTGCTGGGCGTTGCCCCACAGGCGCAGGCCCACTTGCGGGATCAGGAATTCGCGTTGCAGTTCGGTGGCCAGCACGTCAGGCACCTGGGCGTCGTCGTGCGTGAGCATCACGGCGCGCACCCAGTGCTGCAGGCGCTGGGCAATGGCTTCGTTTTCCTGGCTGTGCCGGATCATCTCCATGATGCGGCGCTCCAGGCCCTTGACCTTGTCACGCATCATTTCCAGCTGGCGCTCTTGCAGCGACACGGCGCGCTGGCCGTGCGGGCTGACCAGTTGCACGGCATGCAGCAGCTGGGCCTGGCGCTCGAAAAACCCCGGCGTGTGGATCAGGTAGTTGGCGATTTCGTCTTCGGTGATGCCTTGCAGGTTCATGACAGGGGCTGGTTCGGGATTCAGAGGGCGGGCACGTCGATTTCGCCGTGGAACACGGTGACGGCCGGGCCGGTCATGAGCACGGGCTGGCCGGGGCCGGCCCACGAGATGGTGAGGCGGCCGCCACGCATGTCGACGTCCACGGTGGGGTCGAGCCAGCCCAGGCGGATGCCGGCCACCACGGCGGCGCAGGCGCCCGAGCCGCAGGCCAGCGTTTCGCCCGAGCCGCGTTCGTACACGCGCAGCTTGATGTGGCTGCGGCTGACCACTTCCATGAAGCCGGCGTTCACGCGGCGGGGGAAGCGTTCGTGGCCTTCGATCTGCGGGCCGAGTTCGTCAACCGGGGCCTGCTCGACGTTGCCGACGCGGGTGACGGCGTGGGGGTTGCCCATGCCGACCACGGCCACATCGACCGGGTGGTTGGCCAGCTCGATGGTGTAGAGCTCGCAGCCGTTGACCAGGGCCGGGTTCAGGCCTTCGGGGTTGAAGGGCACATCAGCCGGCACCAGGAAGGGCGCGCCCATGTCGACCGTGACGCGGCCGTCGGCCTGCAGGCGCGGTTCGATCACGGACTTCAGCGTCTGCACGCGGATGCTGGTTTTGGTGGTCAGGCCGGTGTCGTGCACGAAGCGCGCGAAGCAGCGGGCGCCGTTGCCGCACTGCTCCACTTCGCCGCCGTCGGCGTTCATGATGCGGTAGGTGAAGTCGGTGCCGCTGGCAGCGTTGCCGGGCTCGACGATCAGGATCTGATCGGCACCCACGCCAAAGCGCCGGTCGGCCAGGAACCGGTATTGCGCCGGGCTCAGGGCCAGAG
>JBEGRT010000530.1:0-2609 GCA_041180305.1 Pseudomonadota bacterium | reverse complement strand
GCTTTCCGGCTCAAGGCCTACCAGCTGCCCGTGCAGCCCGAGGTGATGGCGTATGCCGAGCGCCTGCTGGCCTTGCCGGCCACGCAGGAATGGGTGCAGGCCGCGCGCAGCGAGCCCACGGACCCACCACACGAAGAAGCCTGCACCGGCTGGGCCGAACCGGTCAGTCCTTGAACTGCGGCGTCTGCTTGGCCATGCTGGCCATCATGGCGGCCATCAGGTCCGACGACATCAGCATGGCCGAGTTCCAGGTGGCGATGTAGTTCAGGCCATCGGCCACGCTGTGGTCGCGGCTGTAGTTCAGCATTTCCTTGGTGCCGCGAATGCTCAGCGGCGACTTGGCGGCGATCTGGGCGGCCAGTTCGCGCACGCCGGCCACCAGGGCCTCACGGCTGTCGTACACCGTGTTGACCAGGCCCACGCGCTGGGCCTCGTCGGCCAGCACCTTGCGGCCCGTGAAGGCCATTTCACGCACCAGGCCCTGGTGCCCGATCAGCTTGGGCAGGCGCTGCAAGGTGCCCACATCGGCCACCATGCCGATGTCGATTTCCTTGATGGTGAAGTAGGCGTCGGCACTGGCGTAGCGCATGTCGGCGCAGCAGATCAGGTCAACCCCACCGCCCACACAGCCGCCGTGGATGGCGGCCAGTACGGGCTTGCGGCACTTTTCCAGGCTGGTCAGGGTGTCCTGCAGTTCCAGCACGAGGGCGCGCAGCTTCTCGCGTGAGCGGCCGTCGCACTCGTCCTTGATCTGGCCTTGCAGGCCCATCATCATGGTCAGGTCGATGCCGGAGGTGAAGTGCTTGCCCTCACCTTCCAGCACCACCACACGCACCTCGGGCGTGCGGTCGGCCCATTGCATGGCCGAGCGGATGTCCTGCCACATGGCCCAGTTCATGGCGTTGGCCTTGTCCGGGCGGTTCAGGGTGACGGTGGCGATGTGGTCGGCCAGGGCCACACGCAGGGTTTCCAGCTGAGGCGTTTCGATGCTCATAGCGTGCTCCTGTGTGCGTGTGGTCAGAGGGCAGCGGCCACTTCGGTGCCTTGCTTGATGGCGCGCTTGGCATCGAGCTCGGAGGCCACGTCGGCACCACCGATCAGGTGCACCTTCTGGCCCGCGGCTTCCAGGCCGGCCTGCAGCGCACGGAAAGGCTCCTGGCCCGCGCAGATCACGACGTTGTCAACCGGCAGGGTGATGTCCTTGCCACCCACGGTGATGTGCAGGCCGGCGTCGTCGATCTTGTTGTAGCTGGCCCCGGCGATCATTTCCACGCGGCGGTTCTTCAGCGAGGTGCGGTGGATCCAGCCCGTGGTCTTGCCCAGGCCATCGCCCACCTTGCTGGCCTTGCGCTGCAGCAGGTAGATCTGGCGCGGGGGCTTGGGCAGGTGCGGGGCCTTCAGGCCACCGGCTTCGGCGTAGCTGCTGTCGATGCCCCACTCGTCGTTGAACAGGTTCAGGTTCAGCGAGGGGCTTTCGCCTTCGTGGGTGAGGTACTCGGACACGTCAAAGCCGATGCCACCGGCACCGATCACGGCCACGGTCTTGCCCACGGGCTTCTTGTCGCGCAGCACCTCCAGGTAGTTCAGCACTTTGGGGTGGTCGATGCCATCGATGGCCGGGTTGCGCGGGCTCACGCCGGTGGCCAGCAGGATCTCGTCGAAACCGCCTTGCACCAGGTCTTCCACCGACACGCGGGTGTTGAACTTTGTGGTCACGCCGGTGGCCTTGAGCTCGTTGCGGAAGTAGCGCAGGGTTTCGTAGAACTCTTCCTTGCCGGGGATCTGTTTGGCCACGTTGAACTGGCCGCCCACGTCGCTGTCGGCTTCGAACAACGTGACCTCATGGCCACGTCTGGCGGCGGTGGTGGCCGCGGCCAGACCGGCCGGGCCTGCGCCCACCACGGCCACGCGCTTCTTGGCGGTGGCCGGTTCGATCTTGAGGATGGTTTCGTGGCAGGCGCGCGGGTTCACCAGGCACGAGGTGATCTTGCCGCTGAAGGTGTGGTCCAGGCAGGCCTGGTTGCAGCCGATGCAGGTGTTGATGCGGTCGGCCTGGCCAGCGGCGGCCTTGTTCACGAACTCGGGGTCGGCCAGCAGCGGGCGGGCCATCGAGACCATGTCGGCGCTGCCTTCGGCCAGGATCTGCTCACCCACTTCCGGCGTGTTGATGCGGTTGGTGGTGATCAGGGGCACCTTGACCTTGCCCTTCATCATCTTGGTGACCCAGGCGAAGGCGCCGCGGGGCACGCTGGTGGCGATGGTGGGGATGCGGGCTTCGTGCCAGCCGATGCCGGTGTTGATCAGGGTGGCGCCGGCGGCTTCCACGGCCTTGGCCAGTTCCACCACTTCTTCGTGGGTGGAGCCGCCTTCGACCAGATCGAGCATGGACAGGCGGTAGATGATGATGAAGTTCGGACCCACGCGCTCACGCACGCGCTTGACGATCTCCACCGGGAAACGCATGCGGTTGGCGTAGCTGCCGCCCCACTCGTCGGTGCGGTGGTTGGTGCGCGCGGCGATGAATTCGTTGATCAGGTAGCCCTCGGAGCCCATGATCTCGACGCCGTCGTAGCCGGCCTTCTGGGCCATGGCGGCGCAGTGGGCGTAGT
>JBEGRT010000529.1:0-6170 GCA_041180305.1 Pseudomonadota bacterium | reverse complement strand
GCCTGCGCCACAATGCAGGGCCTGTCCCCTGTGCCTTCGAGGTTTCATGCCTGACGCCGTCTCACCTGTCGAAACGACGCCTTCTTCTGCGCCCGCCGCACCCGCCGCACCCGCCGTGGCCGCTGCTCAGCCGACGCTGCCCAAGCACGAGCTGAACCTGATCTGGATCGACCTGGAGATGACCGGGCTCAAGCCCGACAGCGACCGCATCATCGAGATCGCCGTGGTGGTGACCGACCCGCAACTCCAGGTGCGTGTGGAGGGGCCGGTGCTGGCCATTCACCAGAGTGACGACACCCTGGGCAAGATGGACAAGTGGAACAAGGGTGTGCACGGTCGCAGCGGGCTGATCGACCGCGTCAAGGCGTCGACCGTGACCGAGGCCCAGGCCGAGGCCGAGGTGATCGCCTTCCTCAAGCGCCACGTGTGGGCCTCGAAATCGCCCATGTGTGGCAACAGCATCTGCCAGGACCGCCGGTTCCTGGCGCGCTACATGCCCCGCCTGGAAGCGTTCTTCCATTACCGCAACCTCGATGTGAGCACGCTCAAGGAGCTGGCCCGGCGCTGGGAGCCCGGTCTGGTCAGCGGGTTCAAGAAGGCGCAGAAGCACACGGCGCTGGCCGACATCCATGAGTCGATCGACGAGCTGGCCTATTACCGCCAGCATTTCCTCAAGGCCCCAATGCCGGAGGTGGGTGAGGAGCCTGCCCCGTCAGGCGGCTGATGCTTCCTGCAGCTTGAGCAGGGCCCGCACGCCAGGGCCCTGGTCGTGAGGGCTCTGAAAGCTCAAGGCCCAGCCCATCTGGCGGCTCATGGCCTGCACGATGGCCAGGCCCAGCCCATGCCCCTGGGCTTGCGTGTCGCCCCGCTCGAAGGGCTTGAACAGCTGGGCCAGGCGGGCCGGTGCAATGCCGGGGCCCTGGTCGGTCACGCTCACGCTGGCATCGCGGTGCACCGCCACGGTCACAGGGCCCGAGGTGTGCAGCAAGGCGTTTTCCACCAGGTTGCGCAGCACGATGGCCAGCGCATCGACATCGCCCTGGGCCTGCACCGGCGCCTGGTCGCCATCGGGTGTGTGCAGCTGGATGCGGCCGCGATGGCCTTGCCGATCGAACTCTTCCAGCACCAGGGCAACCACGGCGGCCAGGTCGAAGGGGCTGCTGTCACGCACCACGCCGGATTCAGCCCGCGCCAGTTGCATGAGCTTGACGCACAGGTGGTGCAGACGGTCCAGCTGCCGTGCGATGGCCTGGGTGCGCTGTGCGAACTGCTCGCTGGGGACATGCGCTGCATCGCGCGCCATTTCGTCTTGCAGGCGCTGCAACTGGGCCTGGGCGGCTGCCACCGGGGTGCGAAGTTCATGGGCGCTGTTGGCCACGAAAGAGCGTTCGGCGTGCCGGGCCTGCTCCAGCCGCGCCAGCAGGCGGTTGATCTCGCTGACCATGGGAATGAACTCCCGCGGCATGCCGGGCACATGCAGGGGCTGCAGGGCATCGGGTGAGCGGCGTGCAAGGGCCTGTTGCATCGACTGCAGCCGGGTGAAGGTGGTGCCCAGCACCCAGGACAGGCCCCAGGCGGTCAGGGGCAGCAGCAGGGCCAGCGTGAGCACCATGCCTTCGGTGGCATTGCGCAAGGTGGCTTCGCGTTCGGCCAGCGAGGCTGATACCACGGCCGTGCGCCCTTGAGGCTCGTCACGCAGCACCAGCACGCGGCGTTCGCCCATGTCGAATTCGCCCGCGTGCTCGATGGGTGCCATGGCGGCGGCCGGGGCCTGGGCCGTGCGCCACAGCAGGCGTCCCGAGGCGTCGAACACCTGGATGTGCAGGGCCTGGTCGGTGCCGGGCGTTGCCAGCCCGCTCATGGGGGCGCCGCTGAGCGGCAGGCTCAGGGCGAGTTGGGCTGTTTCGCGTTGCGCGTGGTCGAGCAGGGCGTTGGTTTCCTGCCATTGGACCGACAGTGCCACGACCGAGCCCACCGTCCACAGGCTGGCGACCATCAGCCACAGCCGGTTGCGCAACTGCCGGCGCAGGCTGGGCGAAGTGTCAGTGGCCGACTTCAAGGCGGTAGCCCAGGCCGCGGTGGGTGCTGATGAGGTCGGCGCCCAGTTTGCGGCGAAGGCGGCTCACGATCACTTCGAGGGAGTTGCTGTCGCTGTCGAAGCGACCGGTCTGGCTGAAGGCATGGCGGATGGCTTCTTTTGACACGGTGCTGCCGGGTTGCCGCGACAGCACGGACAGCAGCGACCATTCCATGGCCGTGAGGTTGATCAGCTCGCCATGACGCCGGGCGATCTGGAGGTCGAAATCCAGGGTCAGGGCGGGGGCCCCGTCGGGGGGGGCGGCTGGAGGCTGACCAGAGTGGGGTTGCGCGATCGGCTGGTAGCGGCGCCACACGGCTTCGATGCGGGCCAGCAGTTCGTGCAGGTCGAAAGGCTTGACCAGGTAGTCGTCGGCACCAGCCTTCAGGCCTTCGATGCGGTCGCTGATCTGATCGCGGGCGGTCAGAGCCAGCATGGGGCGCCGGTCACCTTGCTGGCGCCATTGGCGCACCAGGTCCAGGCCGCTGCCGTCGGGCAGGCGAAGGTCGAGCAGGGCCATGTCCCAGGCGGGCTGGTCGGGCACGGGCGCTGCGTCCTGGCAACGCTGGGCCCACTGCACGGTGTGACCATGGGCTTGCAGGTGGTCGAAGACGGCCTGGCCCAGGTCAAGGTCGTCTTCCAGCAGCAGAAGGTTCATGCGGCGAGGTGGCAAAAAGGGGCTGGTAGCATCGCGGACCGAGTTCACACATGATCCTGGCACATGCCCTCTGAACGCGAACAGTCAACCCGCATTGTGCGCCTGGATCCCCCTCAGGGTGATCCGGTGTTTGACCGCCCCCGCCCCGACCGCCTGGAGCAGGGCAACCCGCTGCGCCAGACCTGGTCGTTGTACGAGTCGGGACCCTTGGGCGTGTCGGTGGGCCTGTGGGCCTGCGAGGTCGGGCGCTGGCGCATTGTGTTCCCCGCGCACAAGGCCGAGTATTTTTTCGTGCTGGAAGGCCATGTGCGCCTGCACGATGCCCAAGGTGGGTTCACCGATGTGGTGGCCGGCCAGGGGGCCGTGATCCCCGCGGGCTTCGAGGGCGCGTTCGAGGTGCTCACGCCGGTGCGCAAGCACTTCGTGGTCATCGACCAGCCGGACGCATGAATCGGCTGTCGCGCCAGGCCTGAACGGCACGGGCCAGCCATTGCGCCACCGTGGGCGCCTCGTCAAGGGCCGCGCCAGTGCTGCCGCCCGGCAGGGCCAGGCCCAGGGCTTTGGCCGCCTGGCGCAGTGCCTCGAGAGGCTGGCGAGTGTCCAGGGCGGTGGCACCGTTCTGCTTTGAAAGCTTCTGGCCGTCTTCGGCCATCACCAGCGGGGTGTGCAGGTAGCGCGGCGTGGGCAGGCCCAGGCAGTGCTGCAGCCATTGCTGGCGAGGCGTGTTGTCCAGCAGGTCCAGCCCGCGCACGACATCGGTGATGCCTTGGGCTGCGTCATCGACCACCACGGCCAGCTGGTAGGCCCACAGGCCATCGGCCCGGCGAATGACCACATCGCCCACGGCCTGGGCCAGGTCTTGCTGCTGGGGGCCGGCCAGGCGGTCGTGCCAGGCCCATGGGGCCTTGGCCTGCTCGGCATCCGGCACGCGCAGGCGCCACGCCCGCCCGGGGCGGCCTTGCAGGCCACCGCGTTCGGGGCGGCAGGTGCCGGGGTAGACCAGGTCGCCATGGCGCGTTTTGGTCCAGCCCAGGGCTTCGTGCGCACGGGCGATGTCGGCGCGGGTGCAGGCGCAGGGGTAGGCGTGCCCCGCGGCGGCCAGGGCATCCAGGGCCTGCTGGTAGGCCGCATGGCGCCGGGATTGCCACCACACCGTGCCATCACTCACCAGGCCGCAATCGGCCAGTTGCCGCAAGATGGTTTCGGCCGCGCCGGGCACGCAGCGGGGCGGGTCGATGTCTTCGATGCGCACCAGCCACTGGCCGCCATGGGCGCGTGCATCCAGCCAGCTGGCCAGCGCGGCCACCAGCGAGCCGGCGTGCAGAGGCCCGGTGGGCGAGGGGGCGAAACGTCCGATGTAGGAATGCATGGCGCGTGGGTGTCGGTCGGTGCGAGCGATGCTCAGGCGCACACCGGCGCATTGGACAGCAGGGCCGTGCGGGTGGCCGGGTGCCGCAGGTGCTCCAGCCACCATTGCAGGGCCTTGCCAGGTTCGCGGCCCTTGTGGCGCCACGCCAGGTGCAAGGTGGCCACTCGCTGGGGCTGATCAACCTCCTTGCGCACCAGGCTGCCGGCCGCCAGGTCCGCCTGCACCATGTAACGCGGCATGTGGCCGCAACCCAGCCCTCGGCGCAGCGCCTCCTGCTTGTCACGCAGGGAGGGCAAGGTCAGCACGTCCTGCCCCGGCAGGATGCCCACGCTCAGACCTTCCAGGCTGCGGGTGGTGTCGGCCACTGCGATGACTCGGTGGCGCATCAGGTCGGCGGCCGCCAGAGGCTCGGGCAACTGAGCCAGTGCGTGGTGCGGCGCCACCACGAAGCAGAAGGCCATGTCGCCCAGGGGCTCCACGCGGATGTCCGGGTGGTCGCTGCGCGCGGCACCCACACCCAGAGCGAGGTCAGCGTGGCCGCTGGCCAGGGCTTCCCAGGTGCCACTGAGCACCTCATGTCTGACCTTCACTCGAGTGGGCGGCTGTTGGCTGTAAAAGCTTTCCACGAGGTCAAACACGGGGCTCTGGCTGATGACCCCGTCGATGGCCAGGGTGAGCTGGGTTTCCCAACCCGAGGCGACACGCTGTACCCGGTTGGCCACGGCATCGATCTGGGCCAGCAGGCGGCGGCCTTCCTGCAGCAACTCCTCGCCTGCTGCGGTCAGGCGCGCCTGGCGGCTGCTGCGGTCAAACAGCAGCACATCGAGTGCGTCTTCCAGCTGTCGCACGCTGTAGGTCAGCGCCGAGGGCACCTTGCCCAGTTCGCGCGCGGCCGCGGCGAAGCTGCCGGTGCGCTCGATGGTGTCCATCATTTCCAGCGCATCGGGGGTGAGCACCTGGCGGCGGTGGTTCATGGCGTGGGCCTCAAGGGCATTCAAATAAATCGAATGATGCCATCACTGGGCTGGCACGTTGCAGGCGTGGGGGCGCCCTACAGTGAGGCCATGGTCCAGGCCATCGCTGAGCGCCACAGGGGCGCGGGGCCTGAACAGGAGAAGACACCATGTGGACACTGCGACGCGCTGCTGAACGAGGACAGGCCGATCACGGCTGGCTGTACGCCCAGCACAGCTTTTCATTCGGTGACTACTACGACCTGAAGCACATGGGCTTTGGCCCGCTGCGCGTGATCAATGAAGACCGCGTGGCACCGGCCCGGGGCTTCGGCATGCACGGCCACCGCGACATGGAGATCGTGACTTATGTGCTGGAAGGCCAGCTGGCCCACCGCGACAACCTGGGCAATGGCGCCACCATCCTGCCCGGCGATGTGCAGCGCATGAGCGCCGGCACCGGCATCATGCACAGCGAAGTCAACCCCAGCCCGCGTGAGCAGGTGCACCTGCTGCAGATCTGGATCCAGCCCAAGGCCCAGGGCATTGCGCCGGGCTATGAGCAAAAGCATTTCGATGCGGCCGACAAGCGCGGCAAGCTGCGCCTGGTGGCCTCGCCCGATGGCGCCGAGGGCTCGGTGACCATTCACTCGGACGCCAGCATCTATGCCGGCCTGTTCGACGGCGACGAGCGCGCCGAGGTGCCTCTGGACCCGGCCCGCAAGGCCTATGTGCAGGTGGCGCGAGGCCGCATCGAGGTGATGGGCCAGGCGCTGGAGCAAGGAGACGCGATCAAGATCGAGGGCGAAGCCCTGCTGACCCTGGCCCGCGGCGAAGGTGCCGAGGTGCTGGTGTTCGACCTGGCCGCCTGAGCGCCATGCCCGCCACCGCACTCAGACAGGCTTCACGCCGCCTCGGACTCGAGTTCGTAGGCCGCGTGCATGTCCTGCCCCAGGTGTTCCACCAGCCAGGGCAGGGCCTCGGCCAGCTTGTCGAACAGGGTGTAGGGCGGGTTCACGATGAACATGCCGCTGCCGTGCAGGCCCAGGCCATCACGGGCCGTGGCCTTCACACGCAGCTGGGCGTGCAGCCACTTGCCCGGCGCCAGCTTCT
>JBEGRT010000528.1:0-5016 GCA_041180305.1 Pseudomonadota bacterium | reverse complement strand
GGTTTGCAGATGCTGGGTCAGCGCCTGATCGACCCGCAGGGCATTGACCGTGGCCCCGGCATCCGCACCGATTCCGCAGGGCACCAGCAGGGCCTGGGCCTGCTCGACCTCGACACCGAGTTCGAGCGCGACAAGCTGCTGCGCAGCACGCAGGCGCGCTTTGGCCCCATGCCACAGGCGCCGCAGCCCTGGGCACGCTGGGCGCAGGTGGCGGTCAAGGGTTACGAAATCCACCAGGGACGCACCCGCCCGGCCTCTTCGGCCGAGGGACTGCAACCTGTGCTGTTCGACGACCAGGGCCAGTGCCTGGGCTGGCGCCAGGGCGCGGTCATGGGCCTGTACCTGCACGGCCTGCTCGAATGCGAACCCGCCTTGCAGGCCTTGCTGGGCCAGGGCGTGGCAGGCCTGGACACGGTCTTCGATGGCCTGGCCGACCACGTTGACCGCCACTTCGAGCCCGGCAGCCTGATGACCCTGCTGCAACAGGCCGCGCCCTGAACACCACCGCACCCACCATGAACGGACACGCCGTCTTCTCAGCCGCCCACCCGGTGCCGGCGCAGCCGCAGCGCATGGCTGTGCTCTCGACCGAAGCGGTCGATGTGCTCTACCGCCTGGGTGTGGCCGACCGCATCGCCGGGGTCTCGGGCTTCACCGTGTACCCGCCTGAGGCCCGCCACGACAAGCCCAAGGTCAGCGGCTTCAAGACTGCGCGCCTGGCCCGCATCCAGTCGGTCGAGCCCGACCTGGTGATCGGGTACTCCAAGGTGCAGCGCGCCTTGCTTGACGAATGCGAAGCCGCGGGCCTGCCCACGCTGTGGTTCAACCACCGCCATGTGGAGGGCATCTACGCCATGGTGGCCACCCTGGGGCAGTGCGTGGGGCGCGAGGCCCAGGCGCTGGCCCTGAACCAGCAATTGCAGGCCCAGGTGGCCCAGGTGCAGCAGGCCGCCGCGCGCCTGCCCTGGCGCCCCCGGGTGTACTTTGAAGAATGGCACACCCCGCTGACCTGCGGCATCCAGTGGGTCAGCGAGCTGATCACCCTGGCCGGTGGCATCGACGTCATGGCCGAACGCGCCCGGCTCGACCCCTTCAGCGCGCGCGCCGTGCAGGCCGACGAAGTGCTGGCTGCCCGCCCGCAACTGATCCTGGGGGCGTGGTGCGGCCAGCGTTTCGAGACCGAGCAGGTGCTGGCCCGCCCAGGCTGGGCGGCACTGAATGCCACCGTGCTGGAAATGCCCTCGTCGGATGTGCTGGCCCCCGGGCCGGTGGCCCTGGAACGCGGCCTGGCGCAGGTCTTCCAGGCCATCTGCCAGGTCGTCGGCACCACCCCCGAAGCCCTGGGCTACACCCCGCCCGGGCCCCATACTGCGAACGCTGCCTGAACCGGCGTTCTGAATTCGCCCATTGCTTGAGCCCCATGACCGATCTGTCCCGCATCCTCGATTTGCACCAGCGCCACGCCCCCCTCGCCACGCGCCTGCAGCACGTCATCGACCACAAGACCAAGCCGCTGGGTGCCCTTGGCGCCATCGAGCGCCTGGCCTGGCAATTGGGCATGGTGCAGGGCAACGAGGCCCCGGCCCTGACCGAGCCTCAGATGGTGGTGTTCGCCGGTGACCATGGCCTGGCCCGCCGCGGCGTGTCGGCCTTCCCGCAAGAAGTGACCTGGCAGATGGTCGAGAACTTCCTGGCCGGTGGCGCGGCCGTCAGCGTGCTGGCCCGCCAGCATGGCCTGGCCCTCACGGTGGTCGATGCCGGCGTGGCCCGCGACATCGCGCCGCGCCCCGGGCTGCAGCTGCGCAAGGTGGCCCCGGGTACTCAGGATGCCAGCCAGGGCCCCGCCATGAGCGCGGCCCAATGCCAGCAGGCCCTGCAGCACGGTGCCGCCGTGGTCGATGGCCTGCCCGGCAATGCCGTGCTGTTCGGTGAGATGGGCATTGGCAACACCTCCAGCGCCGCGCTGATCATGCATGCCCTCACGGGCGTGCGCCTGGCCGATTGCGTGGGCCGAGGCACCGGTGTCGATGACGCGGGCCTGCAGCGCAAGCTGGCTGTGCTGGCCGAGGCCGTTGAGGCCAACGCCGCGGCACTGGCGCCGGTGGCCGCCGGGCAGCCCGACCCGCTGGCCGTGCTCGCGGCCTTTGGTGGGTTCGAGATCGCCATGATCACCGGGGCCATGCTGGAAGCTGCGGCGCAAGACCGCGTCATCGTGGTCGATGGCTTCATCGCCACCAGCGCCTTGCTGGTGGCCCAGGCCCTGCAGCCCCTGGTGCTGCAGCGCTGCGTGTTCGCCCACCAGTCGGACGAAAGCGGCCACGCGCGCATGCTGGCTCACCTGAAGGCACAGCCCCTGCTCAAGCTCGACCTGCGCCTGGGTGAAGGCTCCGGCGCGGCCCTGGCCTGGCCGCTGCTGCAGTCGGCCTGCGTGTTCCTGCGCGACATGGCCAGCTTCGAGCAGGCACAGGTCAGCCAGCAAGAGGCCTGACCATGCGTTCTTTGGCCCGGCGCCTTGTGCTGGAAGTGCGGCTGGTGTTCACCGCCCTGCAGTTCTTCACGCGCACGCCGGTGCCGGCATGGGTGGGTTTTGCCCCGGCCTGGATGCCCCGCAGCCTGCGGCACCTGCCCACGGTGGGCCTGTGGGTGGGGGCCTGGGGCGCCCTGGTGCTGGCGCTGGCCGGTGCCTGGTGGCCGCCTGCGGTGGCCGTGGGCCTGAGCATGGCAGCCACCGTGTGGCTGACCGGCGCCTTCCATGAAGACGGCTGGGCCGACACCTGCGATGGCCTGGGCGGTGCCGTGCCCCGCGACAAGGCCCTGGCCATCATGAAAGATTCGCGCATCGGAAGTTACGGTGCCGTGGGCCTGGTGCTGATGCTGGGCCTGAAAGCCGCTGCGCTGCACAGCCTGCTCACCCCGTGGGTGACCGAACTCAACGCGGCGCAAAGCAGCGGCATCCACCGCGTGCTGCTGGGCTGGACCTGCCTGGGGCTGGTCTGGGCGCACGCCGCCTCACGCTGGGCGCCCGTGGTGATCATGTGCTGGCTGCCTTACGCGGGCGACGCCGACCAGGCCAAAGCACCGCCCCTGGCCTTGCGCGCTGGCGCCGGCACCCTGGTGGGTGCCAGCCTGATGCTGACCGCGGTGGCCGCGCTGCTGTGGGCCTGCCTGAACCTGTGGGGCTGGCCGGTGCGCACCTGGTGGCAGGCCATGGCCGTCTCCAGCCTGGGCATGCTGCTGGCCACGGCGCTGGCCGGGCGCTGGTTCCGACAGCGCCTGGGCGGCTTCACGGGCGACACCCTGGGCGCCTGCCAGCAACTGGCCGAACTGGCCGCCTTGCTGGGCTGGCTGGCCGTGATCCGCCCCGTGTCGGGCTTCGAGCTGGGCTGAGGCGCCACATGGCCGTCATCCATGTGTTTCGCCACCCTCGGCCCCAGGGCCACGAGGGCCGCTGCATCGGGCGCACCGACCTGCGGGTCGATCCACGCCGTGCACGCCGTCTGGCCCGGCGCATCCGTCGCGAGGCGGCGCGGCAGGGCTGGCCGAGGGTGGTGTGCACCTCCCCGCTGCAGCGTGCCCGCGGGGTGGGGCGCCTGTTGCGGCGCTGGGGCTGGCAGCACCAGGTGCATGAGGCCCTGAGCGAGGCCGATTTCGGGCACTGGGATGGGCGCCTGTGGGCCGAGATCGACCCGGCCCAGGTTGATGCCTGGGTGGCCGATTTCGCCAGGCATGCGCCCGGGGGCGGCGAGCCCTTGTGTGCCCTGTTCGAGCGGGTGGTCGCGTGGCAAGTGCCGGTGGCGTCGGCCGTGGTGGTGGGCCATGCCGGCTGGATGCTGGCTGCACGCTGGCTGGCCACCCATGGCCCCGGCGTGTGGCCCACTGCCGATCAGTGGCCGCGAGCACCAGCCTATGGCGACTGCTGGGCCTTGCCCTGGTCTGGGGCCGCCTGCACCTCGGGTGCTTCGGCGTCAGTGGGTGCCAGGGCCTGCGGGGGCACCAGCACATCGTTGGCGGCTTCCCCGCCGTAATCGGTTTCCATGGCCGAGGCCTGCAGACCTTGCTCCTGCAGCCAGCGCACCAGCACCCCTTCCTGGCCGTGGGTCACGATCACGCGTTCGGCGCCGGTGCCCGCAATGGCCTGAATCAGGCCCGGCCAGTCGGCATGGTCTGACAGCACGAAGCCCCGGTCCACCCCGGCCCGTTTGCGCGCACCGCGCAGCTGCATCCAGCCACTGGCCATGGCGTCACTGGCCTGGGCCAGGGTGCGGGCCAGAGGCCCCCGAGCCGCACCCGGCGGGGCCACCACCAGGGCCTGCTGGTACAGCCGCTTGTCTTTCACCTCGGCCATGCGCAGCGTATGGGGCAGGGCCACGCCCTCGGCGCGGTAGGCCTCGTTCAGGGGCTCCACGGCCCCGTGCACCACGATGGGCCCGATCGACGGGTCCAGGCCCGCCAGCAGGCGCTGGGCCTTGCCAAAGCTGTAGCCCAGCAGCAAGGAAGGGCGCCCGGCCGCTGCATTGGCCTGCCACCACTGGTTCACCTCGGCCATCACATCGAGGGCAGGGCGCCAGCGATAAATGGGCAGCCCAAAGGTGCATTCGGTGATGAAGCAGTGGCAGGGCACCGGCTCAAATGGCGTGCAGGTGGGGTCGGGCTGTGTCTTGTAATCGCCCGACACCACCCACACTTCGCCGCGGTGGGCCACGCGAACCTGGGCCGAACCCAGCACATGCCCTGCAGGGTGGAAGGACACGGTCACATCGCCGATGTGCAGGGGCTCGCCGTAGGCCAGGGTCTGCAGCGAGATGTTGCCCAGACGGGCCCTCAGCACACCCGCGCCAGGCTGGGCGCACAGGTAATGGGCCGAGCCCGTGCGGGCGTGGTCGGCATGCGCATGCGTGATCAGGGCGCGGTCCACCTTGCGCCAGGGGTCGATGTAGAAATCGCCGGCCGCGCAGTACAGGCCCTCGGGCCGGCGCGTGATCAGGTCATCGGCCATGGTGTGGTCTCATGCACGGC
>JBEGRT010000527.1:0-8302 GCA_041180305.1 Pseudomonadota bacterium | reverse complement strand
CTGTCTTCTTCTATGCCGTCAGCCCCGTGCACATGGGTGCCGGCAGCGCCGTCGGCGTGATCGACAACCCGATCCAGCGGGAGCGCCACACCCGCCATCCGAGCTTCGCCGGCTCCGGCATCAAGGGTGCGCTGCGCCATGGCTTCGAGGCCCTGCGTGGCGATGCCGCGCAGATCGATCGTCTGTTCGGCCCTCCGGCCAAGGGTGGCGAGCTGCATGCCGGCGCCGTGAGCTTCGGCGATGCCCAGCTCGTCGCCTTCCCGATCCGCAGCCTGCGCGGCGGCTATGTCTACGCCACCTGTCCGCAGGCGCTGGCCCGGGCGCAGCGGCTGCTGGACCTGGTCCGCATCGAGACGAAGTGGGGCGCGCTGCCCACGCTGAACGAAGGCGAGTGCCTGATCGCCAATCGCGCACTGCTGGGTGGACAGGGGGGGGCCAAGCTGCACTTGGAAGCCTTCGAATACGACGCCAAGGAAAGCCCCTCGCTGCGTTCACTGTCCGCTGACCTAGCAGCCAAGGCACTACCCTCCACCGAGGCCTACGCCTTTTTCCGCGAGAAGCTGACGCAGGACCTGGTGCTGCTGTCCGACACCGATTTCGCCTACTTCGTCGAGCACGCGACGTTGGTCGAACCGCACGTGCGCATCAACGAGGAGACGGGCACCGCCGACGACGGCGGCCTGTTCTACACCGAGAACCTGCCCCCCGAATCCCTTCTGCTTGCGCCCCTGATGGCCAGTGCCACGCGCAGCGGCAAGGACGACAAGCTGCAAGCCGAGGAGGTCATGGCCCGCATCAAGGCCGTGCTGGGTCATGGCGTGCTGCAGATCGGCGGGGACGCCACGACCGGCCGCGGCCTGGTGGTGGCCACCGTGGTGGAGGGCTGAACATCATGGCACTGACCCTCGAACAGAAGCGCGCGGCCGACGCGTGGAACAAGGCCAAGGGTTGCTCCGACGCCTACAGCAAGCTGGCCAAGAGTCTGCCCGCCTTGATCATGAACAGCGGCCTTATGCAGGTGCTGGCCTTTTTGCATGAGAAAGGTGGCAAGGGGAATCAGGTGCATTGCAAAGCCCTCGGCGACGACCTGCGCGAATGGCTCTGCAAGCGATTCCCGAGGGAGCTGCCCAAGCGGGACTTTGCCGACTTCATGACCGCACTGACGAAGATCGAGAATCCTCGGACCTTCCAGGAGATCACGACGGAAGCCTTTGCGTGGCTACGTTGGTCCAGACAAATGGCAGCTGCGGTGCAAGTCGGCGTGTCGCCCCGGGAGATCTGAGCCATGGCCATCGCAGCCGTACCGGCCTATCTGGGCCAAGACTTCTCCCAAGCCTCCCCAGGGATGCGCTTCAGCATGTACCTGCAGTTGTGGGGTGGAGAGGAGCACCGAGACCCACAATCTGCGTGGTCTGCATCAGGCATAGGCCGCCAAAGAGCCGACATACAGCCGGCTTACCTAGCTGCGGAGAGCAAGCGAAGGGCACTTGCGATCGCGGGCAAGCTGGAAGCGGTCGATCAGCAGCTCATGCATGCCCTGGCCACCCGCCAAGCCGCACTGGCTGCCGCACTGGGTGACAGCATCGCCAGCTTCGACGCGCTGAGCACCGCCCCCTTCACCACCGGACTGGGCAACGAGCATCCGCTGGAGAACGGCTTCGCCTTCCTCAACCCCTACGGCCTGCCCTACCTGGCCGGCAGCGGGGTCAAGGGCGTGCTGCGCCAAGCCGCCCGTGAACTGGTCAGCGGTGAATGGGGTGAGGCGAAGGGCTGGACGAACGACGCCATCACCGGCCTGTTCGGCCTGGAGTCCGAGGACGGCGACCAGAAGCACCACCGCGGCGCCCTGAGCTTCTGGGACGTGCTGCCCGACATGCCCGGCGACCGCCTGCAGGTCGAGGTCATGACGCCGCACCAGAGCCACTACTACCAGCAGCGCCTGGACAGGAAGTCGGGCGACAGCGCCCATCCGCACGACAGCGGCCAGCCCAATCCGATCCACTTCCTGACGGTCCCGCCGGGCTCACGCATGGCCTTCCACGTACGCTGCGACGAGCCGTTCCTGCGCCGCCACGATCTGCCGGAGGCCAAGGATCTGGCCGAGGGCGGGCGCTGGCGCGAGCTGCTGCAGGCCGCCTTCACCCATGCCTTCGACTGGCTGGGCTTCGGCGCGAAGACCACCGTGGGCTACGGCACGATGCAGATCGACCGTGCGGAGCAGGCCAAGCGGGATCAGGCTCAGGCCGAGCGGCAGGCGCAGGCCAAGGCCCGGGCCGAGGAGGCACACCGGGCCACGCTGTCGCCCGAAGACAGAGCCTGGGCCGAGGCCGAGCCCGTGATCGCCGCATTCCGTGCCGAGTGGGACAAGGCCCGGAAGGTGGCCTACATCCCGGGCGGCTCGTTCAACGACATTCGCCGGGCCTTCATGAAAGCGGCCGAGGCCTGGACTGAAGTCCGCAGCCGCGCAGCGGCGGCCGAGGCCCTGGCCGCCAGCGCGACCAAGGCCTGGGGCCGACCGTCGAACAAGGATCGCTGGACCGAGCTGCAGGCCACCATCGAGCGCCTGAAGGGTCAAGCCTGATCGGACCGGAGAGATGAGCGAGACCTTGAGCATCCCGGCCTGCGCGCCGGCCGTGCCCGCGGCGCCGGGCCCCGAGCCCGTCGGCCCCACCCTGTCGCTGGCCCGCTACCGCTACACCGCCGTGTTCGACCGCGATCTGGTGCTGCGTCAGCCCGCCGGATCGCTGCTGCGCAGCATCTTCGGACTGGCACTGCGCCAGGGCGTGTGCATCACCGGGCGGCCGCAGTGCGGCGATTGCCCGGCCCAGCCCAGTTGCGCCTATCCGGCCCTGTTCGAGCCACTGCCACGCGTCAGTCCACTCGGCCAACGGCTGGACCAGGCGCCCAGCCCCTGCGTGATGGAGCCGCCGCTGGATGTGGTGCACCTGCCGGCCGGCCAGCCCCTGCAGTGGCAGCAGGTGCTGATCGGCGCACAGACGCAGCGCCAGCTGCCACTGGTGGTGCAAGCCTGGGAGCGCAGCCTGCGCAACGGCTGGGAGCGCGAGCGCGTGACCGGCCGTCTTCTGGACGTGGCGCAGGTGAACCTCCAGGGCCGCTCGCGCTCGATCCGGGACGCACGCAGCGGACGCCTGCAGCCCGAGCCTGCGGCGGTACCGCTGCAAGCGCCACGGCCGGTGAATCGCATCGTGCTGGAGTTCGTCACGCCCCTGCGCCTGCAGCACGAAGGGCGGCCGCTCAAGCCGGCGGAGCTCAGCCCGCGCAAGCTGGTGGCGGACCTGCTGCGCCGATGCCTCCTGATGCTGGACTTCCACCTGGACGTGCGCCCGGCGCCCTTCGACATCGGGACACTGCTGGCGCTGGCCCAGACGCTGCAGGATGACCGCAGCGGCCTGCACTGGTCCGACGGCCAGCGCTATTCCGCCCGCCAGCAACAGACAACACCCGTCGGCGGCGTGCTGGGCACCTGGGTGCTATCCGGAGAGCTGGGGCCCCTGCTGCCCTGGTTGCGTCTGGGGCAATGGCTGCATCTGGGCAAGGGCACGGCCATGGGCCAGGGTGCCTACAGCCTGTACGAAGAGGCATGAGCGTCTGGTTCGTGTCCCGCCATCCCGGTGCTGTCGCCTGGGCTCGCGAAGAAGGCCTGGTCATCGACCACGTCGTGAGCCATCTGGCGCCGGACCAGGTCCGCGCGGGGGACACCGTCATCGGCACCCTGCCCATCCACCTGGCCGCCCAGGTCTGCGACCGTGGCGCCACCTACCTGCATCTGAGCCTGGACCTGCCCGCCGAGTGGCGCGGCCGGGAACTGGATGCCACACAACTGCGCCAGGCCAAGGCACGCCTGGAACCCTTCCACGTCCACCACACCCGGCCCGCCCCCCATGACGACCACCCCTGAAGCCCTGCCCACCGTCCACCTGTGCATCGCCACCGGCCAGAACGCGGCCAACCTGATCCCGCTGGAGCAGTACGACGCCCGCGAGATCTGGATCCTGCAGACACCGGCCATGCGGGAGCGGGCCGGCCACCTGGCGCAGGCGCTGAAGCGGCCGGACCGCACCATCGTGCGCAAGGACTTCGACGACGCCAGCCCCAAGACCATCCAGACCAGCGCCACGGCGCTGGCCATGGCGCTGGATGGTCGCCACGTGGTGCTGCACGCCACCGGTGGCACCAAGCTGATGGTGCTGGCGCTGCGCGACGAGCTGCGGCTGCTGGAAGCAGGCAACGGACGACTGGACGTGCTGTACGCCGACACCCCACGCCAGCAGGTGGACTGGCTGGGCGACGACCCCCGGTCCGAGCCGATGGACGATGTGCTGGACCTGCAACGCATGCTGCAGGTCCAGGGCTACCGCATCGTCGGCGACAACCGGCACGCGGAGGCCCAGAAGCGGGCCCAGACCCGGGCCGCGATGACCCGCGATCTGGGCGAGAACGCCGCGCGCTACGCCAGAGGCTTCAGCACCCTGGCCTTTCTGGCCGGCCGTGCCGAGTCGGATGACAGCGTGCGGGGTCTGACGCAGACCTTCAGTTATGCGCCGGGTGGCCCGCTCGCACAGCTGCTGCAGAAGGCACAGGAGCTGGGTCTGGTCCAGTGGGACGGAGACATCCACCTGACCTTCTCGTCCGCTGAAGTGGCCCGCTACTTCGCTGGCGGCTGGCTGGAGGAGTTCGTTCTGCTGAAGCTGACCGGCGGCCTGAGCAAACCCGGCCGCTTCAGCTGCAACCTTCAGGTGGCATCCGGTGATGGCGTGCCCAACGAGCTGGATGCGATGGTCATCCACCGCAACCGGGCCCTGTTGATCGAGTGCAAGACCGGTCGCCAGACGGACAAGGCATCCGACGCGCTCTACAAGCTCGCCCAGCTGCGCGACCGTCTGGGCGGCAGCGTGGCCTCCGCCCTGTACATCAGCGCACAGACCATCGGGGAAGAGCATCTGCAACGCGCGGCCGAGTACCGCATCGCCGTGCTGCATGGCGACCAGGTCAGCGGCGTGGTGGCCCACATCCGCGACTGGATGGCACGCTGATCCCCACCGGGCCCGCAAGCTTGCGGGCCCCGGGTCCGCGGGGGCGGCGGCCAACAATGGCTGCCAACGCCCCCAGCCGACCCAGCATGGCCCGCCAACTCTACGTCGCCGCCTACGACATCCGCGAAGACCGCCGGCGCCTCGGTGCGCTGAAGCTTCTGCGCAGCTACGCCACCGGCGGGCAGAAGTCGGTCCATGAGGTGTGGCTGACCGAAGGTGACAAGCGCAAGGTGCTGGGCGACATGGCCTTCATCCTGGGCCTGGACGACCGCTTCATGCTGCTGCGCCTGGACCCGCGCAGCCGCCCGCTGATGGCCGGGCGCGCCGTGCCGCCGGCCGATCCGGACTACTTCTACATCGGCTGAGCGCACACGCTGGCTGTCGACCACCCACGGAGCCCCGCGCATGTCCACCCTGCTGCTCGACCGTTCACGCCTGGAGTTGCGCAGTGAAGGCGGCGCACTGGCGGTCTACGAGGCCGGCGAGCGCCGGGGCACCGTGCCGGTCAGCCTGCTGGACCGCTGCATCATCCACGGCGCCAGCACCCGCCTGGACAGCGGCGTGCTGCTGCAGCTGGCCGAGGCCGGCGTGAGCACGGTGCTGTTCAGCCCCCGCACCGCACGCCGGGTGGCCATCGTGCTGGGGCCGTCGCACAACGATGCCGCCGTGCGGCTGGCCCAGGCCCGGCGCGTGCACGACGACGCCCGCTGCCGGGCCTGGGCCTTGGGCCTGGTACGCGCCAAGCTGCGCCGCCAGCTGCGGCTGCAGCGCCAATGGCTGGCGGCGCGACCCGATGCCCGCAAGCCGCTGACCGACGCCAGCCAAGCCCTGGCACAGGCCCTGAGCCGCCTGCCGCAGATGCCGCTAGCCGGCGCGGACCTGCCCGATCTGGCCACCTTGCGTGGCATCGAGGGCGCGGCCGCCCGCGCACACTTCGCCGGCCTGGCGGCCGTGGTGCCGCCGTCCCTGGGCTTCACCGGCCGCAACCGCAGGCCGCCGCGCGACCCCGTCAACGTGCTGCTGTCGCTGGGCTACACCCTGCTGCACGCCGAGGCCGTGCAGGCCTGCCATGCCGCGGGCATCGACCCCTTGCTGGGCTTCTATCACCAGCCCAGCTGGGGCCGCGAATCCATGGCCAGCGATCTGATGGAACCGCTGCGCCCGGCCATCGACGCCTGGGCCTGGCAGATGGTGCGCAGCCGCACGCTGACGCTCGATCATTTCTCGATGGACCGTGGCGCCTGCCTGCTGGGCAAGGCCGGGCGCGCCGAGTTCTACGGCACCTGGGCCAAGGACCTGCGGCCGTGGCGTCGCTGCCTGCGCCACCTGGCCATGCGCCTGGTGCGCGAGCTGCGTGCCGAGGGCGAGCCCTGGCTGGCGCACGCCGACGACGCCGATGACGAAGCCGGTATCGACGACACCGCCGGCGCCTGGACACAGACCGAAGCGTTCTGACCCCAACCGCACAACGCTGCACCCATGGTCACCCACACCACCCCGCCCTCCGGGCGCGCCCCGCGAAGCGCGCCGCCGCGTCCGCCGAGGCGCGATGCCGATGCGCGCACGCTCTACCTGATGCCTGCGGAGACGCTGCGCGTCAGCTCCACCGGCGAGGCCCTGGTGGCCACGATGCCCGATGGCGACGTGCGCCGCCTGCCCGTCACCCGCCTGCTGCGGGTGGTCTGCAACGAGCGCGTGCACTGGAGCGGCGCCGCCCTGAGCCTGTGCCAGACCCATGGCATCACCGTGACCTGGCTGGACGGCCGCGGGCAGGCGCAGGGTCACCTCTGGCCCGTGCACATGCCACACACCGACCTGGCTGACGCCCTGCACAGCGCCAGCACCCTGGTGGAGGACTGGGCGCAGCTCTACGCCAACTGGCTGCGTCAGCAGCGTCTGAAGATCCTGCAGGGCTGGCGCCAGCAGCGCAGCCACGCTGGCCATCCCGTCCACGCCGAGGAATGGGAGCGCGCCAAGCAGGCCTGGGTGTACCGCGGCGACATCGCCGAGCACCTGCCCGAGGTGCTGCACGGCATGATCAGCGCGCTGACCGCCGCCCGCCTGGCCGCCGACGCACTGCAGCCCGAGTACTGGTGCGCCGACGGCAGCCGCCTGAGCCTGGCCGAGGACCTCAGCCGACTGGTGTGGGCCCAGCTCAACCTGAACGGCGGCGCCTTCGCCGAAGCCCTGTCCGAACAACGGGAAGTGGCCGCCGTCTTCGAGCGCTGGTCCATCCGCTGTGCCGACCAACTGCAGGTCTTCCTCGCCAGCCTGAAAGCCCAGGCCATGCGCGCCCTGCACGGCTGAGCACAACCGCCCGGCCAACGGAAAACCCGCCACAGGAGCCACGACCATGAGCCTGAACGAGACGGCCGACTGGCTGGTGACCTATGACATCCGGGAAACCCGCGCCCGGGTCAAGGTGCTGCGCCTCGTCAAGCGCCACGGCATTCCGCTGCAGTACAGCGTCTTCCTGGTCAGAACGACCCCGGCGCGCATGCGCACCCTGCTGCTGGAGATCACCACATTGATCAACCGGACCACGGACGACATCAGGGCCTACCGCGTGCCGGTGAACACCGAGTTCCATCAACTCGGACGGGCACTGCTGCCAGGCGGCGTTCTGCTGGACGCAGGCCTGCCGCAGCACGCCGGAACGGCAGCGACCAGCGACGACGCCGCGCTGCAACGGCACGGAATCACGCTCCTGTAGACTCACCGCCGTTCCGGGCGCGCAGCGGCCCGGACCTTCAGGCCGAGCCCCCCGTGCATCAACTTTCGTGCCCATCGAAGTTCCCTCAAGTGCCCTTGCAAGTGCTTGTCGGAGAACACTTTTTCGGACACTGGAGCCTGAATGCCAGCCCTGACTTTGAAGGGATTAAGACTTGCCCTGTCGGCGTAGGTAGCAGCGGACTGCTGCCTGAATGCCAGCCCTGACTTTGAAGGGATTAAGACGCCGGCGCTCATCTGATAGCTGCTGGACCCGTCGCCTGAATGCCAGCCCTGACTTTGAAGGGATTAAGACATCGGCGCCTGCGGGTCTAGGATGATCTCATCGCCTGAATGCCAGCCCTGACTTTGAAGGGATTAAGACTCGCAGCCGCCTCCAGGCAGTCGTCTTCGTCGGCGCCTGAATGCCAGCCCTGACTTTGAAGGGATTAAGACATCTATTCAGTGAAGGGGATTCTAGCATTCTGCCTGAATGCCAGCCCTGACTTTGAAGGGATTAAGACGGAAGGTCTCTCGGT
>JBEGRT010000526.1:0-2951 GCA_041180305.1 Pseudomonadota bacterium | reverse complement strand
TCCACGCCCTGGCTGGCGTCGACCACCAGCAGTGCACCTTCACAGGCCGACAGCGAGCGAGAGACTTCGTAAGAGAAGTCGACGTGGCCCGGGGTGTCGATCAGGTTGAGGTTGTAGACCTTGCCGTCACGCGCCTTGTATTCGAGCGCAGCGGTTTGGGCCTTGATGGTGATGCCACGCTCTTTCTCGATGTCCATCGAGTCCAGCACCTGGGCTTCCATCTCACGGTCACTCAGGCCGCCACAGCGCTGAATGATGCGGTCGGCCAGGGTGGATTTCCCGTGGTCGATGTGGGCGATGATCGAGAAATTGCGGATGTGATTCATAAAAAAAAGGCACGTCCAAAAAAGAGACGCGCCTTCCAACAAAAACGTATGGCAACTGCTTGTTGGGCTTTCATTGTAGCCAAAAGCATCTGCCAGCAAGTCGATTTCGGGGGCGACAGGGGCTGGGCAAGGCGGAGGCCAGATCTTGTTATCAACAAGTTATCCACAACACCAGCCACACCAGCCATCAAGGGCGCGAACCCGCGATTGTAGCGGAGCGCTCCTCCCTTTCCCCACCCGAGGCGTGTGCCCGATGCGAAACAGGGGCCCCGTCGGCACCGACGAGCCCCCTGTTTCAGTTATCAACAGCACATTGGGCCTGTTGCCAGAGTGCCATAGCCCCTGCGCGGCCCTGGGAATTGTCAGCGAGCCGGGCGAACCAGCACGTAGCCGGTCGAATCGCTGCGGCGCACCAGCAGCGGAATGGCCTTTTGCCGGTCGACCTTGGCCAGCACGGCCTCGAACTGGCGCACGCTGTCGATCTGGGCATTGGCCATCTGCAAGATGACATCACCCGCCCGCAGGCCGGCCGATTCACTGGGGCCGTCGACATCCTGAACCAGCACACCGCCTGCCACCTTCAACTCGCGCTTCTGGTCGACCGTGAGTTCGGCCAGGGTCAGCCCCAGAGCCGACTTGGCCAGGGCGGCATCGACTGGCTTGGCAGGCTGCTTGCTGCTTTCGGCCACCTTCTGAGCCGGCTCCAGCTCGACGATGCCCACCGACAGGTCCTTGTAGGCACCACGGCGGAACACCGTGATCACACCCTTGCTGCCCGGCTTGGTGGCGCCGACCAGACGCGGCAGATCACCAGCCTTCTCAACGGCCTGACCATTGAACTTGACGATCACATCACCCGCCTCGATGCCCGCCTTGTCGGCAGGGCCTCCGGGCTCCACCATGCGCACCACCGCACCCTCGGCCTTCTTCAGGCCCAGCGACTCGGCCAGCTCCTTGGAAATGGGCTCGATCTGTACGCCGATGCGGCCACGGGTGACCTTGCCATTGGCACGCAGCTGATCGGCCACCTTCACGGCATCGTCGATGGGGATCGAAAACGAGATGCCCTGGAAGCCACCCGAGCGGCTCAGGATCTGCGAGTTGATGCCCACGACCTCACCACGCATGTTGATCAGGGGCCCGCCCGAGTTGCCAGGGTTCACGGCCACGTCCGTCTGGATGAAGCGGATCTCTTCGCCGGTGTCACGCGATTTGGCGCTCACGATGCCCGACGTGACGGTGTTTTCCAGGCCAAACGGCGAACCAATGGCCATGACCCACTCGCCCACCTTCAGGCGGCTGGCCTCGCCAATGCGCACCGCCGGCAGGCTGGCCGCTTCGATCTTGACCACGGCCACGTCGGTGCGCTTGTCAGCGCCGATGACCTTGGCCTTGAACTCGCGTTTGTCGGTCAGGGTGACGTAGACCTCATCGGCGCCCTCGATCACGTGGGCGTTGGTCATCACATAACCATCAGAGGTAAGGATGAAGCCAGAACCCACGCCACGCGGGCGCTCTTCGCCCTTGCCGTCGCCATTCTTCTTGTTATTGCCTCGCGGCTGCGCCGGCTGCCCCGGATTGGGCGTGCCGAAGAATCGGCGGAAGAATTCCTGCATCTGTTCGTCCATCGGGTTGGCCTCGGCCCCACCGACACTGACGCGCTGTGTGGTGCGGATGTTCACCACCGACGGGCCGACACGCTCGACCAGCTGGGTGAAATCCGGCAGGCCGGTCACCACGTTCGGCGACGCTGGCTGGGGAGGCTGGGCCCCCGTTGCGGCCCCCAGGGGCGCGATCTGCTGAGCCTGGATCGGGTGGGGGAACAGGCTGGAGCTGAGGACGAAACCCACTGCGGACACCACTGCACCGACGATCAGGGTGCGGCGAACCACTTGATTTTGGAAGATGCTCGACGAGGTCGACATGGACATACGGTGAATCCAGAAGGGTTGGATGATGGACACGTAACGTGTGACTCTGCCATGCCGCCGACAGTTCACTTCCTCGAGTTGGCGACAAGCAACTTTGCAAAACGCATCAACAACTGGGGACGAGGTGCCCAAAAAAAAGAGCACCCGGAGTGGGTGCTCAAAACAAGCATGTGGAGGAGAGACAAGCAATTCAGCGCATCAGGGGGCGCTGGCCCCGAAAGAGACCGGTTGGACCTGGGCCCCCGACAAGGTGCGGCTGGCTCCCAGCTCTCGCTGAGCGGCCATCAGCTGGTCGAGTTGGTCGTCTCGCATCAGCACCAGGTAGTTGCGGCGGCCCTGGGCGTTGTCGGTGAAGGAAGGCGCAGCATCAGACAGGCCCACCTTGTGGGAACCCACCAGGCCCGCCTGTACATCACCCTGGAAGCCCTGGGCCAGCGAGGGTACGCCCAGGGGCGCGGTGCTGGTGGCCTGGGCCACGGTGTCAGAGTTCGCGCCAGGCACGGCACCGCCGTTGACCATCGACACGACAGCCGACAGCACCATCACGAAACCGGCGGCCACCGAGATGGGGCCTGTCCAGCGGCGACGGCGCAGTTCGCGAGCGGCATCGAGCGACACCACCTGGGGCTTGGCTTGCTCGGCCGCTGGGGCGCTGGCCTGCACGCGCATGGCTTCGGCCTGCTGCACGGCCACG
>JBEGRT010000525.1:0-3117 GCA_041180305.1 Pseudomonadota bacterium | reverse complement strand
CTGGGGGGTGTCGATTGCAGCGCCACCTACCTGCACGAACCCGGTGACCCCCGTGATGGCGTGACCGTGACCGTGCCCATCTACGCGCTGAACCAGGTCAGTGACGAGCGTGGCGAATGGCTGGTGCCCGGCATGCTGAAAGACAAGGTGCTGGCCCTGGTCAAGAGCCTGCACCAGAAGCCCCGGGCCCGCCTGGTGCCGCTGCCCGACTACGTGGACAGCTTCGTGCAGGCCGCCGAGTTCGGTCAGGGCGGGCTGATGGACCAGCTGCTCAAAGCGGTGCGTGACAAGACCCAGCTCGACGTGAAACGGGCCGACTTCAAGCTCGACATGCTGTCGCCGCACCTGTTCATGAACTACCGCGTGGTCGACGAACACGGCCGCCAGCTGGGCATGGGCCGCAACCTGCCGGCCCTGAAGGCCGAACTGGGCTCGCTGGCCCGCGGCGCCTTCCAGGCCCTGGCCGCGCTGAAAACCCAGACCGTGGCCCAGCCTGTGGCCCTGGCGGGCGAGCCAGCCGGTGCGCCGGGCGCCTCGGGTGATTCCGCGGTGTCATCGCCCAGCGGCAAGGGTGGCCCCCAACGCGTGAAGGCCCCGGCCGACCCGGGGGCTGGCCGCGCCACCGCCGTGCAGCCTCTGACCGACTGGACCTTTGGCGAGCTGCCCGAGCTGATGGAGATCAGCCGTGGGGGCCACACCCTGATCGGCTTCCCGGCCCTGGTCGACAAAGGCACGCACGCCGAGATCGAGGTGTTCGACGAACCCGATGTGGCCGCAGCCCGCCACCGCACGGGCCTGCGCCGCCTGGTGGCCCTGCAGCTCAAGGAGCCGCTGAAGTACCTGGAAAAGAACATCCCCGACCTGCAGAAGATGGCCATGGCCTACATGAGCCTGGGCACGGCCGACGAGTTGCGCGACCAGATCATCGAAGTGGCCCTGGACCGCGCCTACCTGATCGACCCGCTGCCCACCGATGCCGCCAGCTTCAAGGCCCGGGTGGAAGAAGGGCGCACGCGCCTGAACCTGATCGCCCAGGAAGTGGCGCGCCTGGTGGGCGGCATCCTGGTGGAATACGCGGCGGCCACGCGCAAGCTGAAAGATGCCAAGCCGCCGAAAGATGTGGCCGACGACATCAACGCCCAACTGCAGCGCTTGTGCCCCAAGCGTTTCGTGGTGCAGACGCCTTATGCCCAGCTGCAGCATTTCGCGCGTTACCTCAAGGCCGTGACCAGCCGCCTGGACAAGCTGCGCGCCGACCCGGCCCGCGACACCCAGAAGATGGCCGAGGTCAAGCCACTGGACCAGCGCTACACCCGCCGACTGGCCGAGCTCAAGGGCACGCACGACGCACGCCTCGATGAATTCCGCTGGTTGCTGGAAGAGCTGCGCGTGAGCCTGTTCGCCCAGGAGCTGCGCACACCGCAGCCCGTCAGCGTGAAACGGCTGGAGAAGGTGTGGACACAACTGCAAGGGTGACGGCCATCAGGATGGCGCTGCGCATCAACCCCTGTCGTTTCCGGGTTATACTCTCGGCTTGTTCGGGGCGTAGCGCAGCCTGGTAGCGCATCTGCTTTGGGAGCAGAGGGTCGTGAGTTCGAATCCCACCGCCCCGACCAATCGATTCGACGGGCTGACACTGTGATGGTGTCAGCCCGTTTTCACGTGCGCTGGCGGCTCACGCCTGTTTCTGTGCCACGCCCGGCGGGAAAAAGCTGCGGATGTCTGCACGCACCACCCGGTTGCTCCCCACGATGTGCTGATACAGCGGGTCAAGGTGCTCCGCCTTGGACATCACGACTGCCACCGCCCGAGGGTCCTTCTGGATCGTCAGCTCGATGTTCAGGTCTGTGCAGGTCAGGGCATCCCGATCGACCGAGGCCAGGCTTCGGCAGTGGTAGGGGCGGTGTTCGTAGATCGAGCACCGGTCGTCCACCATAAACGTGCACGGCTGGTTGATGAAGTCCATCGAGGTGTGCCGTCCCGGCGGCAGCGTGGCCATCGGAATGCCGGTGACCTGCGAGATGTGCCGTGCTTCCAGGTCGGTGATCTCGACCGGAATGCGCCGACAACAGGCGCTGCACCCGGCCTTGCATGACACATGGGGATCCCGCACTTCGCTGAACTCGTTGACCAGGGCATAGAGCTTGGGCAACTTCGTGCGTGGCGATGCGGCCGCGTGGGTCAGGGCGTGCACACGGGCCTGGGTGGAGGCCCGCCACTTCGGGTCCATGGCCTGCTGGATGGCTTCGAGCCGGCCCAGACCCTCTGCATGGTTGTCAGCCTTCAAGGCGGCAAGGCCTGCCAGGGTGTGCGTCTCCGATGTAGCCTCGTTCATGGTCCAAGCCTGCGTGGTGGAAAAGGGTGGGGTCGGAAGTCGATGCCCGTGTATCGTGCACCGATGTCCGATCCGGTCCTGCAGGGTGCAAATGATATGCCGTGAGTGGTGCGGTGCCTCGCTTATCATCGCCAACCACCCAGCAGCCAGTTCGGCCGAGCATCGAATGCCTGAAACCGCGTCGTCTTCCTTTGTTTCGGACTTGCCGGCTGATGGCGAGCAGCCGTTCAACCCGCGCGTGCCCGGCATCGACTACGGCGTGCTCGATGACCTGCTGGGCTATGCCATCCGTCGCGCTCAGTTGCGGCTCTACGATGATTTCCACGCTTCGCTGGCGCCCTGGCAGATCACACCGCAGCGCTTTTCTGCCCTGGTCATCATTGACCGCAACTCGGGCTTGAAGCTCACCGAACTGGCGCGCATCCAGGGCATTGCCCGCTCGGGCGCAGTCGCCCTGATCGACGCCCTGGTCGAGCTCGGCCATGTCGAGCGCCGCCCCAGCCCCACCGACCGCCGCGCCCTGGGCCTGTTCCTCACGCCTTCGGGCCAGCAGGCCCTGGAAGGCATCACCGCGGCCGTGAAAGCCCACGATGCCCGGATGTCGCAGCGCCTGAGCCCGCAGGAGGCGGCAGAGTTGCACCGCCTGCTGGACAAGATGATGTCTGTCGAGGCCCCTTGACCCTGTCACCGCATGACCGAGCCGCACACCCCGAACACCGCACACGTCGTGCACAGCCCTTTCTATGCCCACCTGTCGCGCCTGCGTTTCATCAAGCGCTGGG
>JBEGRT010000524.1:0-2715 GCA_041180305.1 Pseudomonadota bacterium | reverse complement strand
GGTCGGCACCATCGTGGCGCAGGTGCAGGCGATGAAGACGCTGGTCAACGAGTTCCGCGATTACGCCCGGCTGCCCGCGGCGCAGCTCCAGCCGCTCGACCTGAATGCCCTGGTCACGGAGGTGCTCGGCCTGTACGCGGTACAGCAGGAAAACGGCAGGCTTCATGCACGATTAGCGGCTGATCTACCCACATTGGCAGGCGATGCGAGCCAATTGCGGCAAGTCATCCACAATCTGGTGCAGAACGCGCTGGACGCCGTTGACGAGCAACCAGACGGGCGGGTTCTGATTTCCACCGAGACCACGCGACTCGATGACGGCTCGGCACGTGCCATTCGCCTCAAGGTGGTGGACAATGGCCCCGGTTTCTCCGAAAAAGTCCTTAAACGAGCGTTCGAACCTTACGTCACCACCAAAGCCCGCGGCACGGGTCTCGGGCTGGCAGTGGTCAAAAAGATCGTCGAGGAACACGGCGCCAAGATCCGGTTGAACAACTTGTCCGACGAAACACAGGAAACTGCCCTCGGCCCGACGCGAACCGGGGCGCAGGTGTCCATTTCCTTTTCGCGGTGGACCCGCCCACCCTCTGCCGACGTCAGCGCGTCCTGATCACCCATGGCCAATATTCTTGTCGTCGATGATGAAATGGGCATCCGTGCCCTGCTTCAAGAAATCCTGACCGACGAAGGGCACAGCGTCGAGCTGGCCGAAAACGCCGCTCAGGCCCGCACCCTGCGCGAACGACAGCGCCCGGATCTGGTGCTGCTGGACATCTGGATGCCCGACGTGGACGGCATCACGCTGCTCAAGGAATGGGGCACCGGTGCGCAGCTCAACATGCCAGTGATCATGATGTCCGGTCACGGCACCATCGACACGGCCGTCGAGGCGACCAAGTACGGCGCGATGGCCTTCCTCGAAAAACCGATCACCTTGCAGAAGCTGCTGCGGGCGGTCGAGCAGGGCCTGTCCAAGCCGGCTCCGCGCAGCGCCGCCCCGGTCAGCGCCACCATCGGCGCCGAGATGGGCCATCCGGGCCAAGGCATGCCCCGCACCGAGCGCATGGACTACCTGCCCCCCGCCGAAGCGACCCACTACGCCGCGCCGGTACACGCCTACAGCCACAGCGCGGGCGTGGTGCCAAGCATCACGATGGCCAGCGGCCCGCAGGCCGAGCAGGTCTTCCTGCTGGACCGCCCGCTGCGCGAGGCCCGTGATG
This sequence comes from Pseudomonadota bacterium, assembly GCA_041180305.1. Lineage (GTDB taxonomy): Bacteria > Pseudomonadota > Gammaproteobacteria > Burkholderiales > Burkholderiaceae_C > Aquabacterium. Next base: position 1,495 of record JBEGRT010000524.1, on the reverse strand, counting down.
CGTTCGAAAAAGCCTACTTCGAGTTCCACCTCGCCCGCGAAAACGGCAGCATGACCCGCGTCGCCGAGCGCACTGGCCTGGAGCGCACCCACCTCTACCGCAAGCTCAAGCAGCTCGGCGTGGACCTCACCCGCAACAAGCGCGGCGCAGGTTGATGCAACAAAAAGCGGATGCAAAAATTCCGGTCGAAATACTTGACCCACAAAAATCTCACATGCCATAATGTCCCTCTTCACGGCCAAGTAGCTCAGTCGGTAGAGCAGCGGATTGAAAATCCGCGTGTCGGTGGTTCGATTCCGCCCTTGGCCACCAGAATTCATGAATGAAATCAACGGGTTAGACGCTTCAGGCTCTAACCCGTTTTTCTTTGCCGGTCGCCATGTAGGCGTGGTGTAGCCAAACCCCGGAATTCCTGCACCTCTGGAACGTCACCAGCGCCAGCCCGGACCATCTCGCGCACGTCCGCCAGATGGTCGGCGCCGACCAGCAGCACCACAGCCAGGAACGACAAAGCCCGGACATGCCGGGCCTTTGGGTGCGTGGTGGTCAGTCGCCCATTACCGGCAGCGCGTGCCGACCTTGCCAGACCTCACGCAGCAGCCGCGCCAGCTCACCAGACCGGGACAGGTGCCACAGAAGCAGGTCGAGCCCGTCCAAGCCATCGGGCGGCGTCTCTGGCGCCTGGGCGGCTTCGATGCGCTCAAGCCTCCGATGTAGTGCCGCCGTCATGCTTTCGGCCCATACACGCGGAATCGCTCGGCTTCGACGCGGGCCAGGAATGCAGCAGCCGTTTCGCCGTCCGCTCGCCCCACTTGGCAGCCTGGGCGGTCCGTGCTTCATCCGACGATGAAGGCAAGCCTGAAATCTTCATCTGTGCTCGGCTCGCCTTTGGGCTTCATGAACACGAGGCGGATGACCTGTGGGCCATCGGGCGGCGCCTTCCGCTGCTCCATGGCTGCGATGCGGCGGTTCAGTGTGCTGGCACTCATCGCCCGTTCTCCGGCAGGTAGAACGCGACGGGCACACCTTGCGGTACTGGCGGCAGCGGCCCGCCTGGGCTGTAGAGGACGACGGGCGACGGTGGCGCCTCCTGCGGCTGCGGCTTCTGTGCGGCTTCCAGCGCCTGCAATCGACGATAGCGGGGGGTCATGGCTTCTGTGCCGGTTGTGCTGTCGCTCATCTCGCACCCCTTCGCGGTGCCCTTCATCGGGGAGCCACGGCAGGCGGGTGAAGGTATCCCGCTCTTCGGCCCGGTTTCGACGCAGGCCTATCCGTGGCAGAAACTCAGGCGGGCGTGCGCTCGATGCGCACCACAGCCCGGCATCCAAGCGCCTGGGCATACCGCTGCACCGTGCGCAGGGATGGCGGGTGCTTGCCGCTCTCCATGCGGGCAATCGTGCTTTGCGTGGTCCCCATGCGGTCGGCTACCTGTTGTTGCGTCAGGCCAGCGCGGGCACGGGCGGCCACCAGCTCGCGGGCCGTCTCGAACTCGGTC
>JBEGRT010000523.1:0-12474 GCA_041180305.1 Pseudomonadota bacterium | reverse complement strand
GAGCTCCTGCTTGTCGGGCTCGGGGCGCTTTTCCTCACGCGGGGGCGGGGGTGGGGGCGGCGGCGTGTCGGGCAGCACGGCGATCTTCACGGTCTGCCGGCGCGGGCCTTCACTGCCATGGCCCATCTGGTGCACGGCCCAGCCGATCAGCGCAGCCAGCAGCAACAGGCCGATGGCCGCGATGACCAGGGGCTTGCGGTCGCGCTTCGGGGCGGCCATGTCGGACACATCCAGCGGGCCGGAAGACGCGGCGTGGGCCGACCAGGCGGCGGGCTCGGAAGGTTTCAGCACGGCACTCATGTCAGGTCCCGATGCGCGAAGTGACCAGGCCCATGGGCACTTCCAGCCGGTTGCACAGGTCGATCACGCCCACCACTTCGGCATAGCGCGCACGGGTGTCGCCCTTGATGGCCACGCTCATCTTGGGATCGCGTGCACGCGCCTGCTGCAGCTGGGTTTCCAGCTGGGCCACCGTGACCGGCACGCCATTGAGCAGCAAAGCGCCATCGGGCATCACCTGCACCACCTTGAGTTCGTGCTTCTCGGTGCTGGGCTTGTTGCTGGGCTTGGGCATGTTCACGCTCAGGCCCTGCACCGAGGCCGTGGTCATGAGGATGAACACCACCAGCAGCACGTAGGCCAGGTCCAGCATGGGCGTGACGTTGATGCTGTCGTAGGGTTTGGCTTCGGATTGAACCTGCATGGACGCTCCTGACTCACTGGGCCCGCTTGGTGGCCAGGCCGATTTCGGTGATGTCCAGGCGCTTGGCGATTTCCAGCACCTCCATGACCTTGTCGTACTGTGTGGCGGCATCGGCCTTGAGCACCACGGGCAGGTTGGGGTTGGCGGCCTTGTATTGCGACAGCATGCTTTGCAGCTGGTCCATGCTGACCGGGTAGGCATCGAGGTAGACCTGCCCATCGGCCGTGATGGTGATGCCCTTGGTCTGGGGCTTGGCCAGGTTATTGGCCGCCTGCGTGAGCGGCGAGTTCACCTTCACACCCTGCACCGAGGCCGTGGTCATGATGATGAAGACCACCAGCAGCACATAGGCCAGATCGAGCATGGGCGTGACGTTGATGTCGTCGTACGCCTGCAGATCACCTTTGACGTCTCCGGCCATGGCGTGCTCCTGGATGGGCTCAGCGGGCGCCGTGCGACTCGGCCACGCGGGTGACGAACTCGTCCACGAAGATGGCCATGTCCGACGAGATGTTCTTGATGCGTGCGGCCAGGTAGTTGTAGCCAAACAGCGCCGGGATCGCGACCCCCAGGCCGGCCACCGTGGCCAGCAGGGCCGCCGCGATGCCGGGCGCGATGGCGTTGACGTTCACGTCACCGGCGGCTGCGATGGCGGCGAAGGTGATCATCACGCCCACCACCGTGCCCAGCAGCCCCAGGAACGGTCCGCCCGAGATGGCGATGGTGAGCAGCACGATCTTGCTGTTGAGGGTGTGGTTCTCGCGGATCAGGTCGGCATCGATGGCGGCCTTCACGGCATCGATCGAGGCACCACTGAGGCGGGCGGCACCCGGCTGGCCGACTTCGCGCTTATGCAGTTCGCGCAGACCGGCCTTGTACAGGCGGGCCAGCGGGCTGTGCCCCATGTCCTGCGTGGGCACGTGCAGCACGTCGACGGCATCGCGGAAGTGCGACAGGAAGCGGCCATTGGCCTTGTCGGCACGCCCCACCAGCATGGCCTTGTCGACCATGACCCAGGCGGCGATCACGAACATGATGGCCAGGATGATGATGACCACCCAGGCGTCGGTCGTGAGGTTGTTGACGAGGATGGCGAAGTGGCCAGGCTCGCCACCTTCGTGGGCCTCGGCGGTCTCGGGGGTCTGGGTGGTGCTGAGCACCAGCTTGGCATCGGCGCTTTGCGCGGCATGGGCCAGCTTGAGCCAGTCGGCGCTGCGCACGGTGGCGGCCACTTCCAGCTGGTCGATCTGCCCGCTCAGGCCCGCGGCCACTTGCAGCGGCCCCTCGATGGGTGCGCCTTGTGCGGCCAGATCGGCTTGCGCCGCCTGCGCGCCATTGACATACAGGGTCAGCTTGCCCTGGCCCACGGTCAGGGCCACATGGGCCCAGGCCGACACGGGCAACTCGCCGCCCACGGCCTGGGCACTGCCCAGGCGCGCCGCCAGCTTGCCGTTGTCCAGCGTCAGGCCCAGGGGGCCTTGTTGCAGCACGGTGCCAGTGGCCACGCCTGGCTTGAGCCACAGGCTGATGCTGTAAGGCCCTTGCGCAGGCGCCTTCAAGGCTGCCCCCTGGAACACCAGGGCCTGGCCGTCCAGGCGGGCGGCGGTGCCGATCAGGCCCGAGGGCTCGCGGGGCACGGCCGCTGCGGTTTTCAGGGTGCCCGACACATCGGCCACGGGCTCGCTGCCCTTGCCTGTGAAGGTGACGGCAGCCCGCGTGGCCGCATCCCACAGCGCAGGCTGGGCGGGCTCGGCCTGGGCCTTGTCGTTGCCGGCGTAGACGTGCACCACGTTCTTGTCCGTGCCAGGCAGCAGATTGGGCACCTGCACCCACACCACGGCCAGCTCGTTGGCACCATCGAAACGCTCGACCCAGAACTTCAGCGGGGTCTTGTCGTCACTGGCCACCACGCGCAGGTCATGGCCATCGGGCTGGGCACTGAGGAAATCGAAATTGCCCGAGTGCAGGCGCACAGGAACCACCACGCCACTGAGGGCATCAGTGGTCTGCACGCCCTGGGCGGTGGTGTTGAGCACCACACGGGTGCGTTGCTTGAAATCGCCATTCCACCAGGCCTGTGCAGCCAGGGGCCACACCAGGGTGGCCAAGGTGGCCATCAGGGCCAGGGCGCTGGCAGCACGACGGGGGGGGAGGGTCAGAAAGCGCATGGTGGGCAGGTCCAGATCAGGGCAGTGCGGGCCTGTTCAGCCCGTGACAGCGGCGGATTATTCAAAGGGCGTGTGTCGCACGTGGGAGGGCCACTTGATCCGGTCGGATCAGGCGGTGGCGCGATCCCCTGTCATGGGGCTGTCACACCGGGTCCACCCCACCGAAACGAGGGGGCGGCCCGGGTGTTCAGTGAGCCGTTCAGGGTGCAGATTCGGTCGGCTTGTCCTTGGGGTCGCGCTCGGCCTTGGGGTCGTGCTCGGCAGATGTGCCGGTGGGTGTGCCTGCTGCCGTGGCGGGCAGCGTGGCGCTGTCGCCCAGGCTGAGCAGTTCGACGGTCAGCAGCGACTGGCTGGCGCCCTTCTTCGTGGCGGCCTGGCCATCGGCAGCCTGTTCCACCCCGGCCGCAGTGTCGACCAGCTTGGTGGGCGGTGTGAGGCTGACCTGCACCGCAGGCGCCGCCGGCAAGCCCGAGGCATTGGCGGGCATGTCCCCGGTGAAGATGGGCGTGACGAGGTCGATGCGCGGTGCGATGACGGGGGCATCGAGCGCACGGATCTCGCCACGGGGCGCATACAGGCCGATGCGGCCATCGCCACGCACCTGGATGCCGCTGCCCACCAGTGTGGGCTTGCGCCGCGTGATCACGCGGCCGGTGGCGGGGTCAAAGCGACGTTCGCCCGGTGCGCTCACGATGGCGGTGGTCGAGGCCTTGCCTGTGTCGATGCTGCCGGCACGGGTGTAGGCCATCACATTGCCACGGTCGAGCACGATCACCTTCTGGTCGGTGGCCAGGATGTCGCCTTCGGCCAGCAGGCGCACGCTGCCGCCCAGGTAGTTGATGAAGCCGTGTGGGTCATCGGTTGACGAGGGCAGGCCCATGCGCACGGCGCCCCCCGGAGACAGCACATCGGTGCCGCCCAGGGTGTCGCTGACGCTGCCATCGGCCGCACGGCCACCCGGCGCCAGGCTGTGCACCTTGCTGCCAAAAAGGTTGACGTCACCGCGGAAGTCGAAACTCTGGCCCATGCCGGCCAGGTCGATCACCCGGTCGGCCTGGGCGAACAGGGCCTGGCGTTGCAGCACGCGGCGGGCTTCTTCTGCCGCATCGGACGACGCGGCAATGGCCACGGCCTGGTCGGCATAACGCTGCACCTGCTGCCACATCACTTCGCGCTGGGCCCTGAGGAAGGCATCGCTGCGGTACCAGTCGGCCTCGCGGCCTTGCTGGTCAGGCATCAGCTCGGCCACGAAGCGCTGGGTGAGGAAATCCTGCACGGCCGATGCCTGGTGGGTGGCCGACAAGGTTCTGAACAGGGCCAGGGTGCGGTCCCAGGACAAGGCCTGCCAATCGCTCAGCCCGGCGGGCAAGGGCAGCCAGACCTGCACTTCGCGCAAGACCCGGGCGCGGAAGGCCGCGTCGTCGCCCCAGGTGGCCAGGGTGCGGGGCAGGTTCAGGCGGCCCTGCAGGCCCGCACCCAGCGTGATCTTGGCCGCGGCGTCAGGCAGGGCCTGGTTGTAGGTCGCCCCGATGGACTGGATGCCTTCCTTGGAAATGCCCAGGTTGAGCTGCTCGCCGGCCAGCACGTCCAGGTATCCCGGGCCGGACACGAAGATCGCGGGCTTGGCCGAAGTGCCCGGGGCCAGCAGGATGTGGCGGCCTGCTTGCAGGCGCGTGGTGTCGTCGGCATCGCCATGCTGGGTGATCAGGGAGGGCGACAGGATGTCGCGGCCCGCTTCCAGCTGGGCCTCGCGCACCAGGCGCAGCACCGCCGTGTTCGTGCTGGAGGCATCGGTGAAGTTCAGGTCACGGCCTGCATGCACCTGCAGTCGATCTTCCACCGCCAGTTGCTCGCCACCCTGGTAGGCGGTCTTGCCATTGGTGGGCACCAGCTCGGTCTTGATGGCATCAAAGGCCAGGCCGATGTCTTTCACGCTCAGGGCCTTGGTGTTGGCGGCACGGCTGGGATTGGCCACCGTGGGCAGGGCAATCTGCCCGGCATCGAGCATGGCCAGGCCACCGCGCAAGGTCACATCCTGAGCGGCAAAGACCGACAGATCGCTCTGGGCGGAAGGCGCCATCCACAGCGGGTCGACCGCACCGGCCGCGCCCACGTTCACCGAGGCGGCATGGCTGATGAGGGCCATGCGCGAAGGCGCCATCGAGAGCCAGCCGCTGGCATCGCTGCCATCGACCGACAGGCTGACCTGCTCGGTCGTGATGCTGGCGCTGGTCTTGTGCGCATTGATGAAGGCCTCCTTGACCGGCTGCCAGTTCACGTTGCCACTCAGGCTGGTGAGCGTGACGCCTGCATCGGGCGCATAGGTGTTGAACACGCCGCCATTGCTGACCTTCGAGGCCGATGGCAGCAAGGTGGGGTTGTAGACCTGCGAGAGCGTGAGGTCGGTGCGGGCTTGCAGGCTCCACTGCCCGGCCATCAGGGCCAGCATGGCCCCGGCCGCAGGCGCTGTGCCCACCTTGGCGCCGGCCTGGATGGCTTCACCCGCCGTGATGCGGCCGGTGCCACGGCCCAGCAGGTACACGCCGCCTTCGATGGCGCCCCCCGCCTGCACGGTCACATCGCCCCCGTTGAGCACCAGTGTCTGGCGCACCGAGGCATTCGGGCCCGTGCTGGTTTCGAGGTCACGGCCGTTGGTGGGCGCCGCCACCAGCAGGTTGCTGACGTTGCCGCCTGCCACCACCGACAGATTGCCCCCGCCGAACGAGCCCAGGCCACTCCTGACGCTGTCGAACGCCGTCCACCAGGCCGATTGCTGCGAGTTGTTGGTGCCCCCCGAATGCATCAGGAAATTGCCCGGCATCTGCAGCAGGGCCTGGGGCGTGGTGCCATCGGTGCCCGAGCCGGCCGCGATGTTCCGCCCGGCCTGCACCGACAGGCGGCCACCGCGCTCGGTGAACTGGTTCCAGGTGCTGGTGGCGGCAAAGCTCTGGCCCGCGGGCAGTGCCGCGGCCTGACGACCGGCCACATACACCGCGCCTTGCTGGTTGCTGGCGGTCAGCAGGCGCACATCGCCCGAAGCGGCCAGTTCGATCGAACCGGCGGTGGTGCGCACCACCTTGCCTGCGGCCACGCTCAGGTGGCCCTTGCTGGTGTCGCCCTGCGTGGCCAGCAGCTTGGCCGAACCCAGGTCGGCACCGGCCACCCAGCGGTACGAGGCCGCATCACCGGCCTGAACAGCGACAGGCGCGGTGGCCGTGTTCGCCGCCTTGGCCGCGGCCGCGAAGCCATCGCTCACGTTGACATTGACCTTGATGTCGCCCTCGGCACGCACGGTGAGCTGCACGGGCTCGCCGCCATCGCGCAGGGTGGCCAGGTTCAGGTCGGGCGCGTTGGCGGTGCTGGCACCGATGTTGAACATGCCGGAAGTGCCCGCCTTGTGACGGATCTCGATGCCCGATTTCACATGAGCTCCACTGCCGGTCAGCCCGGCCTGCTGGAGCACCGCGGCCTTGTTGGCCGTGGTCAGGAAGGCCTGGCTGTGCCCGGACAGGGTGTTCAGGCCCCAGGCCGTGGTGGTGTCGTTGCCCGTGGTCAAGGTGTTCTTCGTGGCCGATTCATACACGCGCACGGCTTCCAGGTCGATCTGACCGGCCTTCACCGTGGGCAGCTGCTGGCCCGAGGCATCGAGTGCCGCCACCTTCATGCGCCCGGTTTCATTGCTGCCATTGAGCTCGCGTTGCGCGCGGATGACCACGCGGCCATCTTGCGCATCGCCACTGGTGTTGGCCTGCACCAGGGCCTGGCCCAGGCGCACCGTGCCCTCGGTGGACGACAAGAGAATGTCGCCACCATTGGCGCCCTCGCGCGTCGATTGCGCGATCACCTGGCTGCCATGGCCCAGGGTCAGGTCCCCCCCGGCCTGCAGCTGGATCACGCCACCGGCCGGCGTGATGGCGCGCAGGTCGGCGGTTTCGGTCAGGTGGATCTGACCGCCCACCCACACATTGTTGTCCTTGACGGCATCGGCCGTCAGGCTGATCTGGTCGGCCAGCAGTTGCGTGCCCAGCGTGAGGTCGCTGCGGCGCACGCGCACATCCACACGGCCCAGGGCATTGCCGTTGTCGCTGCGGCTCATGGCCACCAGGCGGTCCAGACCCTGCCGCACCTGCTGGGCCGCCACGGCCGCGGCGTTGCTCGCCGTCGCGCTGTCATCGCGCAAGGCATGGGTATCGACCACCAGCTGGCCACCCAGGCCCGCTTCACCAGCCTTGCCGCCTTGCAGCAGCAGGCGGCCGGTGTCGGTCAGGCGCACTTCACCACGCACGCTGCCATCGGCGCTGACGCCCTTGGCCTGCAGTTCGATGCGACCTGCCGCCACCGAGGCGCTGTCGGCCCCGGCGGGCAGCGCGGGCGCCGATGCGTCCAGCGTGCCGCGCACCACGATGTCGCCCTGGGCGGCGTTGGCCACCAGGGTGCCACCCGGCGTGGCCAGTGCCCATTGGGCATTGACCGAGGACAGCTGGCCGGCCACACGGGTGACCGAGCCTTCACCGAACACGATGCTGTCGCGCTGGCTGGCCTGACCGTTCAGCCCTGCAGCCTGCAGGTTCAAGGTGCCCGATTCAATGTCGATCAGGCCGTTCTGCACGATGCGATCGGCTGCCAGGGTGAGCTTGCCCCCCGCGCCCAGGCGCTCGCCCAGGGTGCGGCCGCCTTCGGCACGCGCAACGCTCAGGGTGCCAGCGTCGAGCTTGACCTGCTGCGCCGCGCTGGAGGTGGCACTGACCCGTGCCGCCTCGATGGCCAATGGCCCCTGGCTGCTGAGCGTGCCAGTGCCGTCGAACACCACATCGCCCGTCGATTGCAGGGCGGTGCTGGCGTAGGCCAGGCGCTGGCCCTCTGCACCCGAGGTGCCCACGGTGATGCCACCGGTGCGGACATCGCTGGCGCTCGGCGTGGCCTGAACCCGCAACACCCCTTCGCCCTTGAGGCTGGCATCGGCCGCAAGGCCCGTGGTGTTGGTCAGGGTGATGTTCTGCGCCAGCACGCGGGCTTCGCCGGGCTGTGTCCCGCGCAGGTTGGGCGCATCCAGGGTCAGGGACTGCATGGCCGCACTGCCCAGCGTGACAGCGCCTTGCAGGTCGATGCTGCTGTAAGCGCGAAGCTGCACGCGCTCGGCCTGGTTCAGGGTCGCCAGCGTGGCGGCCTGAAGCCACAGCGCATCGGTGGGGGCCTCCACGCCGCCGAGGGCCAGGCGGCGAGCGCCCAGGCCGATGGAGCGGGTGTCCAGGCGCGTGCCTGCCCCCAGCTTCAGCGCCGAGGTGGCATCGAGCTGCACCACCGCGCCTTGCAGGGCCGCCGCATCGCTCAGGTCCAGCGTGCCCTGGGTGGCCTTGGAACCCGTGGTGTCGATGACCGACACCGTGGTGTTGGCTTGCTGGCCCACCAGCAGGGCGGCGCCGTCCTTGCTCAGGCGCCATGGCCGCGAAGCCCCGGTGTCGGTGCCCACGGAGGCCAGGGTCATCTGGTCTTTCACGGCCACCGTGTCCGTGGCCACGGCCAGCCAGTCGCCATCCAGTTGCAGGGTCGTGCCTTGTTGCCCACCGGCATCGAAGGTGACGGCACTGGCCTCGCGCTTGACTGCCAAGGTGCCATCGGCCTGTCGGGCCAGGCGGCCACCGAGCAGCACGCTGGCGGCTCCGGTGCCCGTCAGCTGGCTGGCCTGCAGATCGGCGACAAGGTCAGAGCCCTTGGCCGCGCCGTTGTGAATGGCCAGGGTGGGCGCCGACACCTCCAGTTGCCCGGCGTTGAAGCTGGTATCACCCGCCCCCAGGCGGATCACCGGCAGGACATCAAACGCCGACGTGGACGCCACGCTGATGCGGCCGGCATCCCCCGGGCGCGCGCCCGTGCCGGCATCGGCCAGCGCCTGGTTGATCGACGTCATGACGATCTCGGACTTCTGCCGGTGTGCGGCGTCAGGCTCCAGCAGCAAGGCCACCCGCTGGTCATCGCCCGAGACGCTGGCCTGCCCCACGGCAGAGCGCTGGCCCGACACGATGCGCGAACCATCGTCGCGCTCGACCTGCTTGGGCAGGGCCGCGGTGGCATTGGTCTGGGTGGCGCTGACCAGCACTGCGCCTTCGAACAGGCCATAGCGCGCGGGCATCAGCGTGTAGCGGCCGGGGGCCAGCACATCGTTGCCGGTCCCGATGGTGACCTGATCACCGGCGCGCAAGGTCGTGCCCACGTTGGTGGTCGAGGCCATGATTTCGGCGTCGTAGGGCGCGAAGTCGTAGCGGTAGCCCGGCAGAACGGCGAACACGTCCTTGCGGTTGTAGGTGTCGCTCGAACCGCCGGCACCTGCACGGAACTCCCAGGCCATGAGGTCGCCACCAGCCGTGGCGTCAAGCACGCTGCTGGCCGACAGGCTCAGGGTGTTGCCACTGAGGCTGATGCCCTTGTCCACCGGCAGCGTCTTGAGCAATTCGGCCGTGGCCATGCTGCCGGTGCTGAGGGTGGCCAGGTCCTTGCGGTTGCCTTTGGCATCGACCACGCCTTCGAGCGAGTGGTACCAGCTGCTGCCGTTCAGCGTGCTGCCCACCAGTTGCATGCTGCCTTTGCCCGAGACGCTCAGTTCGGCGCGGTCGCCCAGCGTCAGGCTGCCGATGTTGTCGATGGTGATGCGGCCAAAGGGCTGCGCGATGCGCCCGTCGAGCGTCACGGCCGCCTCGCTCAGGGTGAGTGTCCCCAAGGCGCTGAGCGGCATCTGGCTGGTCGAGCCGGCAGCCGGTGCCGTCAAGGAGAAACTGGCTGCACTGCCCGTGCCCTGCACGGTGAAGTTCGACAGCGTGGTGGCGTACAGCACGCCCGCCGTGATGTCGAGCGCGCCACTGTGGCTGATGCTGCCCAGGGCCTGTGAGGCCGTGGCCAGGCCGTTGGCCACGAGGCGCACTTCGCCATCGCGGCGGTTGTGGCTGCCATCCGAGGCCAGCGTGGCGTTCAGCGCGGTGTGCGAGGCGCCCACCAGGGCCATGTCGCCATGCAACTGGATCAGCCCGGCATCAACCACCACGGTGCCCTGACCCGCCAGCGCGCTGGCATCGAGTGTGGCCGGCGAGGCCTGATCGGCACGGGGCTTGAGGTCGATGTTGCCCAGGCTGACCGCATGGGCCGTGAGGGTGTGGGTGCGGTTGTCGGCCACCTGGAACAAGGGGGTGTTCACCGACAGGCTTTGCCAGGTGGGTTGCTTGCCAGCCGCGCCAAGGCTCACACCCGGCAACACCGGGTCGGCGCCCTGGGGCAAGGGCTCGAGCACCACGCGGTCGTCGGCCCGCAAGGCGACGCGCTGGACGCCTGTGGCCGACAGGAAGTCGGCCGAGACCAGGCCCTGGCCCAGCCCCTTGGAGTCATCCTGACCATTGACCTTGGCATTGATGGCGGCCTGTGCCAGCACCTCCTTCGTGGTCTGGAACACCCGAATCTTGCGCTCGGCGTTCGGGTAAGTCGTTCCCCCATTGACCACTTCGTCGTACAGGCCTTCGCGGCTGACCGACAGGTTCACCGTGGCCCCGGCCGAAGAAGTGCTCACACCATCGGCCACCACCTGGCCGCCCAGCACGAAGCCATCGGTGCTGACCACATTCAAGGTGCCAGCACCGCTGTGAACCACGCTGCGCGTCGGGCTGTTGCCACGGTTCACCGAGGCAGTGGCGCCACCCAGGCGCACCTGGGCACCCTCGGCCATGAGCACGGTGCCCCGTGTGGTGCTGCCCAGCTTGCCACCCAGGTTCACCGTGCCACCGGCCAGCGCCTCACCGCGCACGCGCACCTCGGCCGCTTCGTCTTGATGATCCAGTTGGGAGGTCTTGCGCCCATCGGTCACATAGGGCGATTGGTCGGCCAGCCAGGTCTTGCCGATGCCTGAGACATCGATGACGGATTTCTGGCCCAGCGAGATGGACTGCTCGCTCACCCAGCCCTTGAGTTCTGCTTCGGTGGCGCTGTTCTTCTGCGCGGCACGGCGGCCCAGCAGGGCCAGGTTGACCGTGCCTGCGCGGGCCGTGAGGCTGCCTTGCAGGTCGATGGCACGGCCAGCGTTCAAGGTGATGCTGCCGCCGGTGCCCACATCAAGGGCACTGCCCAGGCCCATCGACAAGGTGGCCCCCTGGGCCAGCTGCGAGAAGGCTCGCTCAAGGGGCAAGGGCTCGGCCCGCGCACTGAGGGTGAGGTTCACGCTCTCGCGCAAACCGGCCACATAGGTTTCCAGGGCAAAGAGCGCGTTCTGGTCGGCCGTCTGACGGCCCGTGCGCAAGACCATGTTGCGCAGCACCGGCCGGATCTGGCGGCTTGCAGCCACGGTCACATCCCCCCAGGCCGTGAGGCTTTGCGTGCCAAAGCCCGCCTGGGCCAGGGCCTCGATGCTGAACGGCGCCGCATCGCCCAGTGCCAGGCTGGGCAGACCCGACACGGTGAAGCTGCCGCCCTTGCTGAAATCATGGCCCTGCACCGTGCCTTGCAGGTTCACGGTGCCCGGCAAGGCCTCGGCCTCGCGCGCGCCCAGGTTGGCCCGCAAGGTGATGCTGCCTGCTTCGCCCGTTTGCGTGCTGTTCAGGGTGCGGCGCACGCCGGCCGACACATCGATCAGGCTGCCAGCGCCCACGTCCACCGCACGCGCGGCCTCGATGGTCAACGCGCCGCCCTTCAGGGCCACGCCGGCTTGCGCATCGGGAGCCAGGAAGCGCTCGTCTTGACGAACCCCAGTCAGGTCCAGGGTGATGCCGGAACCCACACGCACATCGCCCAGCACCTGATCAGGCTCAGCGCCAGGCCCCCCATTTTGTTGCAGGGTGCGCAGCGACACCGTGCCGCCGTGGATGCTCACATCGCGGTTCACATCGATGTTCCACTGCGCCTGGGCCTTGAGCTCGCCGCCCGAAGCCAGCTGCAACGGTGTGGCGTCAGCGCCGCCATCCAGGTGAACCTCGCGCGCCAGCAGCGTCAGACCGCCCAACTGGGCCGCATTGACCTGCTCCACCGTGAGGTGGTACTTGCCGGAGAAGGCGTCTGAAAGGCCTTGCCAGTCGGCATCGTTCCAGGCCACAGGGCGCGGCACGACCAGCCCGCCCTGCCCCACCATGATCTGACCCACCTGGGTTTCGGCCTGGGCATCGCCTGTGGTGGTTCCCACGTCGTTGCCCACCACCACCCGGCCAGCTGCGGGCCGCAGGCTTGCATAAAGCTGCGGGCGTGCAACCACGTCGGTATCGCCAATCAGCTCCACCGGGCGGCGAATGGCGCGCATGGCATCGGTCTGGTCGTCCAGACCCAGGTCAAGCGAGAGGCCCGCGTTGAAGCGCGCCTGCACGCTGGACACACGCTGCGCTTCACCCAGCGTCACATGACCATCGAGTGCTGCGCCCAGCGACATCACGCTGCCCGAGAGCACCGCGGCCCCGGCGCTCATGCCCACCCACTGTTCGGGCACCACGGTCACAAGGCCCTCGCTGACGAATTCGTCGTAGCGAATGTCCTTGCTGGCGTTTTCGATGCGCACCCACTGATCGCCCTGACGCACGATCGACGAGCGGATCACGGCCGGGTCCAGCGTGAAACCGCCGCCAGCAAAGCTGATGCTGGATT
>JBEGRT010000522.1:0-2565 GCA_041180305.1 Pseudomonadota bacterium | reverse complement strand
CTGCGGCCCCCGGGGTGATCGGCGGTCTCTGCAGGGCCTGCAGGTACAGGTGATCCCAGAGGTCGCCATGGGCCAGGTACTGCAGGCTTTGCGGCTCGAACACATAGCGGTGGTGGGCGTGGGCCTGTGCGAACAGCTGGTGGAGGCTGTAGACCTCGGCCAGGTGCTCGATGGGGCGGCGGGTGTGGGCATAGGGGAACCAGAGGCGATCCTGGCTGCCAAAGCCCGAATGGCAGTCGATGGCCAGGCTGAAGGGGCGGCCCAGCAATTCGTCTTGCACCACCTGCACCAGGGCCTGTGCCTCGGCGGCCATGGGGGCATGTTCCGGGCCGCGGTACCAGGGCAAGGTGGCGCTGATTCGCTGCCCGCCGATCAGCCAGGGCACGGGCTCCAGCGCCTGCACGGGCGCGTTGCGCATGAGGTCGATGCCCTGCGGGTTGGCGCGGGTGCCCAGCCACAGGCCCCCGGGGTTCACCAGCGGCATGAAGACCATGCGCAGGCCTTCGAGTTGCTGGTGCAGCAGGCGGTCCCAGCGCAGGCGCTGCACCAGGTGTTCCAGGTAGGCCATGACCACTTCGGCACCGATGCGCTCCAGCCCGTGCACGCCACCGAAAAAGCCGATGGCCGGCACCTCGGGCGACGGGTTGCCCAGGGTGATGGCCTGCACCGCGAAGGTGGGGCAAGCCCCGGCGTCTTCGTCAGCGGCTGAGGCCTTCACATGGCACAGCGTGCGGGCTTCAAGGTGGGGCGCACCCAGCCGCAGCAGGCGGGGCAGGGCGTCGATTTCAGGCAATCGGGGGCGTGGCACACGGGGCACTGGCGGGGGCGGCCGGCGGCCGCAGGCAAAACCCCCAGGGTGCGGCGCCCGTGTGTCAGCCCTGTGACGCTGGCGGTGTCATGAAGGTGTCATCCAGCCCGCGCACACTGCTGGGCATTGCAGATCGGAGATCGCATGAGCAAGCAGAACATCGCACGCACGGTGCAACGCTGGATCACCCTGGCCCTGGTGGCCCTGGTGGGGGCCAGCGAAGCCTGGGCACTGGCCAGGGCGCGCTGGGCACGCGCCTGACCTGGGTTTGTCGGATGGGGGCCTGGGATAATGTCCACACCTTCTACCTCGACCCCTGATTGCGATGTGCCAGCTGCTCGGCATGAACTGCAATGTCCCCACGGACATCGTGTTCAGCTTCTCCGGTTTTGCCTGCCGTGCCTCGGAGCACGCCGACGGCTTCGGCATTGCATTTTTTGAAGGGCGAGGTGTTCGCTGTTTTGTGGACGCCCAGGCCGCCAACGTCTCGCCCGTGGCAGACCTGATCAAAACCTATCCCATCCGCAGCACGGACGTGATCGCACACATCCGCAAGGCGACGGTGGGGCAGGTGGCGCTGGAAAACTGCCACCCCTTCACGCGTGAGCTGTGGGGGCGCTACTGGGTCTTTGCCCACAACGGTGACCTCAAGGATTACCAACCGCGCCTGCACAGCCACTTCCGCCCCGTCGGTGACACCGACAGCGAGCGGGCCTTTTGCTGGTTGATGCAGGAGCTGGCCAAGAGCCACGCCAGCCTGCCCAGCCCCGCCGAGCTGACCCGCACCCTGCGCGAGCTGGTGCCCCAGATCGCTCAGCACGGCACCTTCAACTTCCTGCTCAGCAATGGCGAGGCCTTGTGGGCCCATGCCACCACCAAACTGCAGTACCTGGTGCGTCAGCACCCCTTTGCGCAAGCGCGCCTGCAGGATGCCGATGTGACCCTGGACTTCGCCCAGCTGGCCCACACGGGTGATCGCGTGGCGCTGATCGCCACCGAACCCCTGACCGCCAATGAGGCCTGGACCCCTTTCATCCAGGGCGAGATCAAGCTGTTCGTGGACGGTCAGGTGGTGGAGGTGCCTTCGTCCTGACGGGTTGATTCAGCCCGGGCCATCCACTGCAGCATCAGTTGCCAGCCCCGGGCTGCATCGGCAGCGCGGTAGCTGGGCCGGTAATCGGCCATGAAGGCGTGCGGTGCACCGGCAAACACTTCGATGTGCGCCGAAGGCTGTGTCTGGCCCTCAGGCCCTGCCACTCGGGCGGCCAGCGCGGCCTGCATGGCCTGCACATGCGCCAATGGGATGCCTTCGTCGCACGCCCCGTACAGCCCCAGCACCGGAGCCTTGAGCCGCGGTGCCACCTGCTGTGGGTGTTCGGGTTGCAGTGCAGAGGTGGGCCCTTGCAGGCGGCCGTACCAGGCCACGGCCGAGGCCAGGGCCGGCTGGTGCGCCGCATACAGCCAGGCGATGCGCCCGCCCCAGCAAAAGCCGGTCAGGTGCACGCGTGCCGCGTTGCCGCCCTGCGCCACCGCCCATCGCATGGCGTCGTCGAGGTCGGCCATCACCTGGGCGTCGGGCGTGGGCCAGATGAAGCCGTTGCGCAGCTCCTCGTAGGTCTGGCACACCGCGGGGTCACCCAGTCGCCCGAACAGGTCGGGCGCCACGGCCAGGCAGCCCGCATGCGCCAGGCGGCGGGTCACGTCCTGGATGTGTTCGTGCACGCCGAAGATTTCCTGCACCACCAGCACCACCGGCA
>JBEGRT010000521.1:0-2981 GCA_041180305.1 Pseudomonadota bacterium | reverse complement strand
ACGCCATTGGCCGCTTCACCGACAAGGTATTCACCCGACGCAGCCATCAGACCATCCTCATCCTTGTCGATGAAGATTGGCCCCAGGTCCGTGAAGGTCTCGCCGGCGGTGTACTGGCTGTCCCCATTGGCGTCCTCGAACGACTCTTCACCCTGGGCAAACGCCACAACCGTCACACGCCCGTTGGCCGGGCGGTAGTTGCTGGTCACCAGCTTGACCGAACAAATGCCATTGGTGGTCGTGCAGCGCGCAGGAATGATGCTGGCACCCTCTGCCACGAAACTGATCGAGGTTCCATCCGGAACGGGGTTGGCGAATCGATCGGTGAGCTGAACCCGGATGCCACTTTCCGTGCCATCACGCGCCCAGCCATCGGGGTTGTATGCCTCTGCAGAGAAGCTGAAGGCCCGCTGCGTCGGCAAACCCGCATTGATGGCCAGCAAGTTGGACACCGTGGAGAGCTTCGTGCCGTCGTCGAGCGTCACGTCGGCCCGCACACGCACAGGCGAAGGAACGGTCTTGGCCGTCACCGACACCTGTGCAATCCCGGCTTCGTTGGTCTTGTAGGTGTTCGATGACAGGATGGCGACGTTGGGAATATCCAGCGAGAAAGACACCTCACGCCCGGAAACCGGGTTGTTGGACTGGTCTTTCAGGCGAAAGGACACCACGGACACGGATGCGCCATCGCAGCCACTGCCCGCCAGACAGATCTTGTCGGGGCTGGCCGACACGAATTCGAGCGCCTGCGCCACCGGCCCGGCCACGACCAGGTCAACCTGCTTTTGCTGGCTGGTGCCGGTGATGGTGGCGCTGATGCGATCGGTGCTCGCGCACGCCTTGTCCTGGTAGGTGGTCGAGGCACTTGATCCGGTCACGGTCACCGAGGCGGGTGACAGCGCGGCCTTGCCCGCGGTTGCGCAGGTGGACGAGAAATTCACTGTCACTGGCGACGAAGACGAGGCGCCCGTCACGTTGACCGTGATCACGGACGACCCGTAGGCGCCGACATTGGAGGGACTGGCAACCGCAGAAGCCAGTGCCACATTAACGGCCGAGACAGTGAAGGTCGTGCGCGTGGTCAGCGTGGAGGACGTGGACACATCAACGGCTGCCGACACGTAGTCAGCCCCGATGGCCCCGACCACCGGCTGCAGCGTGGCCGACGCATTGCCCTGGTCGTCCGTGGTGACCCGCGCCGGCAGCACGGTGGCCGCCGCATTGGCCACTGCGAAGTTCACCAGCTTGCCCGCCAGCGGATTGCCACTGGCATCCTTGACCAGTGCCGTCACCGTCCCCGGCGTGGACGCGCTGATCGTCGTGCTCGACAGCGACAGCACCACCGTGCCGGACGAACTGGTCGAGACCGTGCCGGAGTCGGACGTGGTCGAATCAGTGGTGCCCGTGGTCGTGCAGCTCGCCGAAAAGACACTGCACCCCGCATCACTGCCACCACCGCCACACGCGCTCAGCAGCGCCGCCAGTGCCAGTCCCCCGACACACCAGATTGTCTTTTTCATCGCCATCACTTCGGTTGGGTCATCTCAACAACAGGCTTCAACGGGCTGCCGCGTTGCGATCCGTGATCACCTTGGGCGTCAGGAACACCAGCAACTCGGTCTTGTGCGAGGCCCGAGTCTTGTTCCGGAACAGCGCACCCACATAGGGGATATCGCCCAGGAAAGGCACCTTGTTCACCGATTCGGTCTCGCTGATCTCGAAGATGCCCCCGATCACCACCGTGCCGCCGTTTTCGACCAGCACCTGCGTCTTCACATGCTTGGTGTTGATCGCATAACCCGCCGCGGTCTGCTGGCCGACGCTGTCCTTGTTCACATCGACATCCAGGATGATGCTGCCCTCGGGCGTGATCTGCGGGATCACTTCGAGCTTGAGGTTGGCCTTGCGGAACTGGATCGCCGTCGCACCGCTGGAAGTCGCGGTCTGGTAAGGAAGCTCGGTGCCTTGCTCGATCAGTGCCTTGACCTGGTCCGCCGTGATGACCCGAGGGCTCGACACCAGCTTGCCGCGGCCTTCGGCTTCGAGCGCCGAGAGTTCGAGGTTCAGGAAACGGTTGGACGCCGCCCCGAACAGCGACAGCGCAAACGTCGCGGCACTCGCCCCGCCCAGCGTGCTGGTGTTGGCGGGCAGGTTGACGAACTGGGTGTTGGCGTAGTCGCCCGTGCCGTACTGGGAAGTCTGGTAACCGATGCCACCATAGTTGCCGCCCACCGTCACGTTGCCCAGCCCCAGGTTCACCCCCGGCACGCCCCCGCGCACCCCGCGCAGGTCATTGGCACCCAGCTTGACACCCAGCGACCGCCCGAAGGTGTCCTCGGCCTCGACGATGCGCGCCTCGATCATCACCTGACGCACCGGGATGTCGATCTTGGTGATCATCTGGCCGATCTCTTCGAGCTTGCCCGGGATGTCGGTCACGAAGAGCTGGTTCGTGCGCATTTCGGAGATGACGCTACCGCGGGCGGACAGCAAGCGCGTGGCATTGCCCCCCGTGCCACCACTGCTGCCGGAACCCTGCTGGCCGACCAGACCCTTGGCCACCTCCTCGGCCTTGGTGTAGTTGAGCTGGAACGCCTGCGTGCGCAGCGGCTCCAGCGCGGCCACCTGGGCCTTGGACTCCAGCTCGGACTTGTCCTTGGCCGCCAGTTCTTCCTTGGGCGCGACCCACAGCACGTTGCCCGACTTCTTCACGCCCAGCCCCTTGGCCTGCATGATGATGTCGAGCGCCTGGTCCCACGGCACATCCTTCAGGCGCAGCGTCACGTTGCCGGTGACGGTGTCGCTGGTGACGATGTTGAAGTTGGTGAAGTCGGCGATGACCTGCAGCAGGGCACGCACTTCGATGCTCTGGAAGTTCAGCGAGAGCTTGTCGCCCGCGTAGCTCACGCCCTGGGTGAGCTTCTGCGGATCGACCTTGACGGGACGGACTTCCAGCACGAACTGGTTGTCGGTCTGGTAGG
>JBEGRT010000520.1:0-2633 GCA_041180305.1 Pseudomonadota bacterium | reverse complement strand
TCTGCCCGATGAGTTCGGGCAGGTGCAGACCGGTCTGGGCCAGGCGGAACTGCGGAATCTCGACGAAGATCTTCTCGGGTTGCACGCCGAACAGCTCGACCTTGGCCACATCGGGCACGCGCAGGAAACCCGAACGCACGCGGTCGGCGTACTGGCGCAGCTCTTCGTCGGTGAATCCATCGGCCGACAGGGCATAGATGGAACCGTAAACGTCACCGAACTCGTCGTTGAAGAAGGGGCCGATCACGCCTTGCGGCAGGGTCTGGCGCATGTCGCCGACCTTCTTGCGGGTCTGGTACCAGCGGTCGGGCACGTCCTTGGGGTTGGTGCTGTCTTTCAGCAGCACCAGCGTGGTGGTCTCACCGGGCTTGGCGTACGAGCGCACCTTGTCGATGTTGGGCACCTCTTGCACGGTGCGCTCGATCTTGTCGGTGACCTGCTCGGCCATGACCTGGGCCGAAGCCCCCGGCCAGTAGGCGCGAACCACCATGATGCGGAAGGCAAATGGCGGGTCTTCGTCCTGGCCCAGCTGGAAAAAGGCAGCCAGGCCCAGCAGCATCAGCGCCACCATCAGGTAGCGGGTCAGTGCGGGGTGGTCCAGCGCCCATTTGGACAGGTTGAACTTTTCGTCGCCCTCGTTGACGGCGGTTTGGTGCGGATCGCTCATGGGCAGTCAGGGGCGTGGTTCAACGGGCGGCCTGCGAGGCCTGGGCAGCTTGTTCGGCCTTGGCGGCATCGGCAGCGGCGGCGGCCGATGCGATCAGCCCGGCGGCTGCGGCGCGCGCGGCTTTTTCAGCCTTCTCGTGTTCGGCGGCCGGGTCGACCAGGCGGGTGACCTTCTGACCCGGCTGCAGCACGTGCACACCGGCCGTGACCACCTCCTGCCCGGGCTTGAGGCCGGCCGCCACCTGGATGATGTTGCCATTGACTTCGGCCGTGATCACCTGCTGCTGGCTGACGGTCATGGTCTTGGGGTCGAGCACCCAGACCATCGATCGGCCCTGGTTTTCGACCAGGGCATGCAGGGGCAGGTGCACGCCGCCGCGCACGCGCGGGGACACGCTCAGGGCGATGGTGGCGGTCTGGCCCAGGGCCACGCCAGCCTGGCCGACATCGGCCTTGACCAGCAGGGTGCGCGAGACCGGGTCAGCCGATGCCGCCATTTCACGCAGGGTGGCCGGCACCCACTGGTCCTGGCCCCAACGCTTCATCTTCACGGCGCCGGCCTTGCCCACCAGGGGCCGAATGGCCGGGCCCATGTCTTCGGGAATGGCGAACACCGCATCGCGCGGGCCATCAGCGGCCAGCACCAGCACGGGCTCGCCAGGCGCGACGTTCTGGCCGGGTTCGGCCAGCACCTGGGTGATGACGCCGTTGCCCGGCGCCACCAGGGTGCCGTAGCTGGTCTGGTTGCCCTGCACACCCGACTGGGCGCGGGCCTGGGCCAGGCCTGCTTCTGCGGCCTTCAGCGCCGTGAGGTGGCGGTCCAGCTCGGCCTGGCTGATGAAGCCCTGGGCCTTGAGATCAGAGAAGCGCTTGAAATCGGCCTGGGCCTGCGCCAGTTGCACCTGCGCGACATTCACGCTGGCCTGTGCGGCGCTGGCGGTCAGGCGCAGGTCGGTGGTGTCCAGCTGAGCCAGCGGCTGACCAGCACGCACGGCCTGGCCCAGCTCCACCTGGCGCTGCATGACTTTGCCGCCGACGCGGAATGACAAGCGCGATTCGGTGCGCGCCTTGATTTCGGCGGCGAATTCGCGGTCGATCAAGCCACCCGATTCACTCAGCACCTGCGTGCGCACGGCGCGCACAGGCTCCACGCGCTCGACCGGCTTGCTGCACCCCGCCGCCAGTGCGGCAGCGGTCAGGACACACAGCAGGGCCATCCGTTGGGGGCCGGGGAAAGACTCGAGGCGAAGGCGCATGGTCGGCACGGAGAAGTTGACCTTGCCAACCCCAAAAGAATTTGCAAGGTGAAATCACGAAGGTGATACCGGCGCTTATTGACCGGCGAGTCAGTAATATTAGGAGCGGGGTGCAGGAAATGTCAACGATTGACAAGCCACAATATCGCCCTCTTTCGGCCCCCTGCCCTGCCCAGCTGCCCGCCATGTCTGTTTCATCCGACACGCCGTTTCCCCGTCCCGGTTCTGCCCTGGCGCTGGCCCTGAAAAC
This sequence comes from Pseudomonadota bacterium, assembly GCA_041180305.1. Lineage (GTDB taxonomy): Bacteria > Pseudomonadota > Gammaproteobacteria > Burkholderiales > Burkholderiaceae_C > Aquabacterium. Next base: position 461 of record JBEGRT010000520.1, on the reverse strand, counting down.
CGCCGGCGCTCGACAGGCCGAACTGACCGCCTGGGCACACTGGTGGCACGAGGTCAGCCGCATTCCTTATGAAGTAAGCGACCCGGCCATTGGCGAAAAGAAGCTGCTGTGGTGGCAACAAGCCGTGATCGATGCGCAACGCCAGCCGCCGCAGCACCCGCTGCTCAAGGCACTGGTGGGGTCAGGCGCGCCCGAGGACTGGGCCCAGGTGCCGCCACTGGCTTGCTGGCAAGGCCAGTTGAATGCCTTGCAAGACCTGTTGCACCAGACCCGCTGGCTGGATTCGGCCGGTTTGAACCGGCACATGCAGCAAAGCACCGGCCTGGCCATGGAGGGCGCGGCCTGGCTGCTGGGTGCTCGCACGCCGCAAGCGCTGACCGCTGCGCGCGAGCTGGGCGTGGCGCTGCGCAAGGCGCACATCCTCACACGTGTGGGGCAAGACACCCATGCGGGCTGGCTGC
>JBEGRT010000519.1:0-2912 GCA_041180305.1 Pseudomonadota bacterium | reverse complement strand
CCTTCGCCGCCACCTTCATCGATGGACTTGAAGGAGGCCTGCTGACCTTCGATCTCGACACCGGCCAGCAACTGGGCACGGGTATCAGGCGTCAGGGAGCCCAGCACGCGCACCGCGTATTCACGCTCCACGCCAAAGCGGGGGTGCATGAGCTGGTTGGCCAGGTCACCGGAGTTGGTGAACAGCAGCAGCCCTTCGGTGTTCAGGTCCAGGCGGCCCACCGATTGCCACTTGCCGTGTTGCAGGCGGGGCAGGCGGCGGAAGACCGTGGGGCGGTTTTGCGGGTCTTCATGGGTGACCACTTCGCCAGTGGGCTTGTGGTAGGCCAGGATGCGGGCAGGCGGCGGCTGGATGCGCACGCGGATGGGCTTGCCACCCATGGCGATCTTGTCGCCAAAGGACACGCGCTGACCGATGTGGGCCACTTCGCCGTTCACCGAGATGCGGCCTTCCTCGATCATCTGCTCGATGTCGCGGCGCGAACCGATGCCCGACTGAGCCAGCACCTTCTGCAGCTTGGGCGCATCGGGCTCAGGGCGCAGCACGCGCTTGGTCTGGGTGACCTCTTCCGATTCTTCGGCTTCTTCTTCGTGCAGCTCGTCGAACTGGCCTTCCAGCAATTCCTGGAACACGGCATTGGCCTGTTCGGCCGCGATCAGGGCGCGGCGCGAGGGGCGGTCTTCACCAGCGTCTGCACCGTCTTCGGCGCCTTCACCACCCTCGGGCAGCTCGGCGCCCTCACCGGCTTCGGCGTCGCGGCGAGGGCCACGGCGCTCGTCACGCGGGCCGCGGTCGGTGCGTTCACCGCGCTCACCTCGGTCACGGCGATCGCCACGGCCAGGGCGGTCACGGCGAGGACCACGCTCGCGGCCTTCACCCTCCGCCACACCTTCTGGGGCACCTTCGCCAGCACCCGAAACATCGCCAGAAGCAGCCTGTCGTCCCTCGCTGGGTGCCTCAGAGGCGGCAGCGGGGGCCACGCTCACGTCCACCGCAGCGGGCGCATCGTCGGCTTCGGCCACACGCTTGCGCGGCGCACGCTTGGGCTTGGCCGTTTCGGGCGCGGCTTCCTCGGCGGCGGCGGGCGCTTCGGCTTGGGCCGGCGCGCTCACGTCGGCATCGACCACCTTGGCCGCGCGCTTGCGGGCCACCTTGCGGGCCGGAGCGGCTTCTGCCGATTCAGCGGAAGCGGCATCGGCCACCGTCTCGGGGGCAGCTGCATCGGCCTTGGGCTTGCGGGTGCGCTTGGGCTTGGCCGGTGCCGCATCGGCGGCGTCGGCCGCAGAACCTCCCGCGACGGGGTTCAGGTCATCAGGTTCTTGCATGGGGATGTCGTTGCTCATCAGAGGGAGGGAGAAGGGGGCACCGGGCTATCAAGCTCAGGCTCAGGCTCAGGCTCTGACTCAGAGTCCTGGCTGGGCACGTCGGCGGGGGTCGCATCGGCCGCCGCATCGGGCGGGGCGACTGTGTCAAGGGCTGGCGCCAGGTCCGCAGACTCGGCGTCAGGCAGATCCCCCAGGGCTTCGGCCAGCAATTCAGCCTGCGCCGCATCGGCCTGGGGGTCGGAGGTGGCCTGCTCGGCCGCCTCCAGTTCGGCCAGATGGGACGCCACCGCGTCGGCCATCTCGCCTTCGAGACCTGGCAGCAGGCTTTGCGCCCCCACCAGACCATCCAGTTCGGGCAACTGGCTCAAGGTGGCCAGGCCCATGTCGTCAAGGAACTGCTTCGTGGTGGCGAACAGCGCGGGGCGCCCGGGGGCTTCGCGGTGTCCGATCACTTCGATCCAGCCCCGGTCTTCCAGCTGCTTGACGATCTGGGCGCTGACCGTCACGCCGCGGATGTCTTCGATGTCGCCCCGGGTGACCGGCTGCCGGTAGGCAATGATGGCCAGCGTTTCCATCGTGGCGCGCGAATAGCGCGGCGGCTTTTCAGGGTTGGCGCGGTCGAGCCAGGTCTGCACTTCCGGGCGGGTTTGAAAGCGCCAGCCAGAGGCGGTTTCTCGCAGTTCGGCACCCCGCCCCTGCCAGCGCTCGATCAGCGCAGACAGCAAGGCACGCACGGCATCGGGCGACAGCATGTCGTCGAAGAGGCCGCGCATGTCGCGCAAGGTCAGCGGTTGATCGGCACTCAGGAGCGCCGCCTCCAGGATGCATTCAGCGTCCCGGCTGTCGAGAATGTTCATCTCTCACGGTCACGTACGGCCAGCGTTCACCTGAGGCGGCACGCCGTGCATGCCTTCTGATGAAACGTTGGGGGCCTGGGCCCGGGGCGTGGTGACGCCTTTCGTGAGCACCCGGCCCGATCTGGCCGATGGGGTGCCTGGCTGCGGCGTCTTGCAGGACGAGGGGATCACTCCCAGTCGTCTTCGAATTCGTCGTCGAATTCTTCGTCGTCGAAATCGTCGAACTCGTCGTCTTCCGATTCATTATGCACCACCTGCTGCCAGGCGGTGGACAGATCTTCGGGCATGGCGGCGCGAAATGCCAGCTTCTCGCCCGTGATGGGGTGCTCGAACATGAGCCGGAAGGCGTGCAGGGCCTGACGCTCCATGCCCAGAGCCTGGGGACCGCCGTAGAGGCTGTCGGCCACCAGGGGGTACTGGCGGTTCGACAGGTGCACCCGGATCTGGTGGGTGCGGCCGGTGTGCAGCACGCACTCGACCGCCGCCACCTCACCACGCACCACACCCTTGGGCGTGCGGAAGCGGTGTTCGACCTCGAGCAGGCCCTTGACCTTCACATCGGTGCGTGCCGGCTTGCCAGAGCGCACCACCGCCATCTTCACGCGGGAGACCGGGTCACGGCCGATGGGCGCATCGATGGAAAACTCGATGGGCGGATCACCCCAGACCAAAGCACGGTACTGGCGGTGCACCTTGCGGTCGGCGATGGCCCGGGTGAGGCGGGTACAGG
>JBEGRT010000518.1:0-17592 GCA_041180305.1 Pseudomonadota bacterium | reverse complement strand
GGTCGAGGTCACTGACAGGGGGTCCTGGGTGCTCTCTGACCACACAGGGTCGCCGTCGGTGGTGTTCAGGTCGATCAGGGTGATCTTCAGGCCACTGACGCTCACCTTTGACTGGGCCATCACCTGTGCGTGGGCTGTGGGAGCCAGGGGCAAGGTCAGGGCCAGCGTGGCGGCGCAGGCCAGCAGGGACCGGTGTGTGTGCTGCTTCATGGTCGTTTCCCTCAGGCGTTGGAGTGCGAGCGGCGCTGGCGGGCCCAGACCACGCCAGCCATGCCCATGGCCATCAGCATCCAGGTGCCAGGCTCCGGGATGTTGGGCACGGGCGGGGTCACCACGTCCACGGGCACGCCCGATGCCAGGTCCCAATTGCGGGTCGACTGGTAGTTGCTGTAGCGGCCATCGATGTTCACCGCGACGGCCTGCGTCATGTTCAGGTTGAACACCATGTCCTGGTTGCTCCAGTTCTGAACCACCAGCGAGAAGCTCTTGCCGTAGGTCGAGGTCACTGACAGGGGGTCCTGGGTGCTCTCTGACCACACAGGGTCGCCGTCGGTGTCGAACTGGTCGCTGGTCTCGACGGTGGTGGCGTCAAACTGGCGTGTGGTGGTGCTGCCACCGTTCGGGCCGGGCACCACCGAGAAGTTCTCCAGGTTCAGGTCGATCCGGCTGGACACGGAGGCCAACAATCCATCCATGTAGCCTGTGTTGACCGTCTGCATGCCCAATTGCTGGGCGAACGAGTTCAACCAGCGCGAGTCGGTGGTCACCGATGCCAGCATGTCGCCTGACACCACGGCCAGCGTGCCGGGTGCCAGCGTCAGGGTGACCAGCGGGTAGCCCAGGTCCTCGCTGCCATAGCCAGAGGCCACACTCTGGCCCAACTGGCTGTAGACCGACACATAGGTGTCGTCCACCACGTCCACATAGCGGGTCATCAGCCCGGTGGCAGGATTCACGGCGCGGCCCTCATAGAGCTCATTGCGCTGGTAGGCGTAGACGCCGGGCAATTCTTTGGCGTTTTGCAGGGCCTCGGCACCCACGGTGGTGTTCAGGCTGATCTGACCTTGGCCATATGAACCTGTGCTGTACGCGTTGGTGACCAGGCTGGCGGGTTCGCCACCCAGCACGCTCGCCATGGGCAGCAGGCTGCCGTCTTGTGGCACGTGCAACTCGCCCCCCCATGTGGCGGCGGGTTTGATCTTGTCGACGGTGTTCAGGTCTTGCACGGTCACACGGAGATTGCTCAGTGTGGCCGTGGCCTGAACCTGGGCGTGTGCCAGTGGTGTTGCCAGCGCCAGCGCGCAGGCCAGGGTCACCGGGCTGTGCCAGCCCGGTCGGACAGTGCGGAACTTCATGCGGGTCTCCTCCCTTGTGGGACCCATTGTGAAGTTGAAACGCGCCCCGTTCAACGCCGTGCTGAGGGGGAAAGCGACGCTTTCGGCGTCGATTACCCTCCGATGGGGGTAAGGGTTTACGCCCGAGTGTGCCGCACAAACCCCCAGGTCAACCCGGCATGTTCAGCCGGTCGCACACCCGCTGGGTGGCCAGCTGGAAGGCCTCGAAGTGCAGGCCCACATCGGTGGCGATGGGCTGCATGCCTTCCCAGAAGGCGGCCGTGTTGATGGGGCGGTCTTGTGCCAGCAGCAGCGCATCGACGGCCGAGCCAATGGCCAGCAGCTTGCGCACCACCAGGCGCTCGTCGTGCCAGCCGGCCGCTTCGGTGTCGCGGGCGCGCACGGCATCGGCCACATCGCGTGCCAGGCCCCAGGCCTGGCACATGGCGCCACCCAGGGCGGCGTGGCTCACGCCAAAGGCTTCCACCTCGGCCTCGCACAGGGATTCTTCATCCAGAGCCTGTTCGTTGAGGTGGGTGTACCTGGCGCGGTCGTAGGCGTACAGCACGGCCCGGCCGCTTTCCGCGAACAGGCCGACCGAATGGGCCAGCCAGGGGTCCACATCCATCTGCCGGGCGATGCGGCCCATGGCCATGCCGCGGATGCCGGCACGGTCCCACAGCGTCTGCAGCAGGGGCGAGGGCGGGAAGGCGCCGCGCAGGCCGATCTCGTAGGTGAGGGAGGCCACCTGGGCCATGCCCAGATAGCGCACGCCATCGTGCACGGTTTCCACGCGCTTGAGCAACCCGAACAGGGCCGAATTGACGGTGCGCACCACCGCAGACGACAGGGCCATGTCGCTCTCGATGAGGGTGGCCATGTCGGCGATGCACACGTTGTCATCGGCCATCATCAAGGACAGCTTCACCAGCGTCGCCGGGCAGGCGGGCAGGTCGATGTTCAGTTCCCGCAGTTTGGGGTCGATGCTCATGTTGGCCCAGGCAGACTGACTTGCAATGAAGACAGTCTAGGCCTTCGGGCCCCGGCCGACACGGAGAAAAACACGGGGCTGGCCGCTCGATTCGCGGCACAGCGTGCGGCAGATCACGCCCGCAGCATGGGGCGGTTCAGGCGGCCATGGGTGGGGCGCAGGCCTTGCTGGCGGCGGTATTCGCTGGGCGGCATGCCCTTCCAGCGGCGGAAGGCCTCGATGAAGGTGGTCACGTCGGCATAGCCCAGGCGCTCGGCAATTTCGCCATGCGTCAGGCGGGCGCGGGCCATCAGCTCCACCGCCAGGGTGCTGCGCACCTCTTCCAGCAGGCCGCGGAAGGTGGCGCCTTCGGCCGTCAGGTGGCGGCGCAGCGTGCGCGAGGTCATGTGCATCTCGGCGGCGATCTGCTCCATGTCGGGGATGCGGCCCGGCGTGCGCAGCAGGCGGTCGCGCACCTTGGCGGCCACACCCGTGCGGCGGCTGTTGCGCGTTTCGACCAGCTCGCGGCACATGTCTTCGCACAGGCGCGCGGTGTGCGGGTCGGCCTGGGGCAGGGGTTCATTGAGCAGCGTGGCCGGGAAAATGCTGCGGTGCTGTGTGGCACCGAACGCAGGCCGCACACCGAACAGCTCGGTCAGGCGCTCCACCTGGGCCGCATCGGGCTCGGGCTGCTTCATGTCCACGGCGGTGTAGGCCACGGGGCGGCCCAGCACCTCGCGCTGGATGGTGGGGCCCATGGTGCGGTCGCGGTCCATCACGAAGCGGCGGATGTCTGGCGGCAGGTGTTCGTCGAAATAGACCACATGCACCTGGTCACCCACCTGCTGCATGGTGTGGCGGGTCAGTGAGAAGGTCTGGTTCAGCATGCGCAGGCCCAGGTTCATCGCCTCGCCCAGGGTCGGGCTGCTCAGCACCGCGAAGCCCCACAGGCCATAGGCGGTCAGCTTGTAGCGCTTGCCCACCTCCACCCCCAGGTCGGCCGGGTTGCCCAGCGCGTGCAGCAGGTTGCGGATCAGCTGGATCTCCTGCGCGGCTTCGATTTCGGCGTGCGGGTCGTCCAGCTGCTCGGGGGCGATACCGGTCAGGTGCAGCAGCACCTCCAGCGAGGCGCCGCGTTCGCAACCCACCTGGGTCATCACACGGGCCGTGGCCATGCCACGGCGGAAATCCCAGGCGGGGAGCTTCACGGAGTGCGTCATTACTGTCTCGATTCAGCGTCGGGCATGGGACTTCTTCACACTTGTGCCCGATCAAGCTGAACCGATTATGTCTGCCGCACTGTTTCCGGTGTCCGCATTCCTTTGTAAATCCGCCGGGGCGCCAGGGATTTTCGTGAGAAATCCTAGGAATCCCGGACAGCTTGTGGCAAGCACTTCCGTTCATCGTTTCACGTGCTTGCGTGTTCACGGGCCACCGGCAGAGGGTTGGCGCCGGGTGGGTGCGTTTGGCGCCCGTCGGCACCCCCAAAGAGGGGCGTGACACGCTGGTTGAGACGCATTCTCAGCCCATCAAGAATCGGTTAAGGTACAGAAACATTCATTCAGACAAGGAGCGCGGCGGCCTGTTCGGGCGCTCCGCGTCACATGAGCAGTTCCCCGCTTCCCACGGCTGTGGCCGCGCCGCAAGGCCTCGGCATGGAGGTCCATGCACCGGCCAGCACGCCTGAACCCGGCCAGGACGCCCGTCTGCTCAGTGTGGTGGTCGAACTGGTGCGCCATCACACCCAGGTCGATGTCTCCCACTACAAGGAGAGCACATTCCGGCGTCAACTCGATCGCCGCCTGATCGAACTCGGCATCCCTGATCTGCCGGCCTATGTGGCCTTTCTGGAAAGAGAACCGCAGGAACTGCAGCGCCTGCAGCAAAGCCTGCTGATCTCGGTCACGCGCTTTTTCCGCGATGCCGACGTGTTCGACCGTCTGCGTGAGGTCATGGCCGATCTGGCGGCCACCAAGGCCGATGGCGACACCTTGCGCGTGTGGGTGCCCGGTTGCGCCACTGGCGAAGAAGCCTATTCCCTGGCCATGCTGGCCGCCGATGCCCTGGGCGAACGCCTGGGCCGTGTGCAGGTGCGCCTGTTTGCCACCGACATCGACCACGCGGCCTTGCAGCACGCCCGCCTGGGGCATTACCCCGCCGAGGCCTTCGATGACATCCCGCCCGATCTGGCGCAGCGCTACATGGTTCACGATGCCCAGCAAGGCATCAGGCCCCACAAACACATCCGAGAGATGTGTGTGTTCGCCCCGCACGACCTGCTCAGCCAGCCACCCTTCGTCAACCTGGACCTGGTCAGTTGCCGCAATGTGCTGATCTATTTCCAGGGCGCTGTGCAGGGCGACATCCTGGCCAAGTTCCACCACGCCCTGCGCCCGGAGGGCTGGTTGATGCTGGGGCAGTCCGAATCGACCGGCGGTGCCTCGGGTCTGTATGCCCCGGCCGACAAGGCCCTCAAGCTGTTCAGACGCCTGAGCGTGCCATCGCCCCGCGTGCTCCCGACACCATCGGCCACGCGGCAGGTTCACACGCCGCCCGCCCCCAGCGTCACAGCCGATGCTGCGCCAGAAGGCCTGGCCCGTCGCTTTGAAGAAGCTTTGCTCAAGCACCATGCGCCGCCGGCCGTGCTGGTCGATGCCAGCGGCCAGGTCCTGCACCTGTCAGGCCAGCTCGACCCATTCCTGAAGCTCGAAGGCGGCCGTGCTGATTTTTCGCTGAACGGCCTGTGCCGCCCGGCCCTGCGCGACACCGTGCGCACCTTGCTGCACCTGGCCGTGGCCAGCCCGCCCGGCCAGCCGGTCGTGCAGGTGTCGCCACCCATGGGCGATCAGCCCCCAGGCCGCGTCCGCCTGAGTGCCCGGCGCCTGCCCGAGGCCGTGGCCTTGCCCGGCCAGCCCGAGCCTGCTGCCACCCTGCTGGTCACCTTCGAGGCCCTGGTGGCGGCCGATGACACACCCTCGGCCCACATCGTCACCGCCCTCAACCCGCTGCTGCAGGACGAGCTCGACGCCACCCGCGAGCACCTGCAGTTGCTGGTGCAGCAACTCGACCATGCGCGCCACGAGCGCCAGGCCCTGCACGAAGAGCTGCAGGCCTCGTCCGAAGAGCTGCAATCGTCCAACGAAGAGCTGCAGGCCTCCAACGAAGAACTCACCACCCTCAACGAGCAGCTGCAGGCCAAGTCAGACGAGCTCTCGGGCCTCAACGACGTGCTGCTCAACATCGAGCGCTCGCTGCAGGCCGCCATGGTGGTGGTCGACGACCAACTGCGCGTGCTGCGCTTCAACCCGCTGGCCGTGCGCATCTTCGGCCTGCTCGACCACGACATCGGCCGCCCGCTGCACTCGGTGCCCAGCAGCCTGCCCATGCCCCAGCTGCCGGCACAGGTGGCGGCCGTGCTGCGCAGTGGCGAAGCCCTCGTCACCCGGGTTGACGAAGGCTCACGCCACTACATGCTGCAGATCTCGCCCCTGCGGGATCTGCGTGAGCGCCTGTCGGGGGCCATCCTCAGCTTCACCGACGTGGCCGACCTGCGCAGCGCGGAACTCGAACGCTCGCGCCTGGCCGCCATCGTCACCAGCAGCCAGGACGCCATCATCGGCAAGACCCTCGACGGCATCATCACCAGCTGGAACCCGGGCGCCGAGCGCCTGTTCGGGCACAGCGCCGAAGAAGCCATCGGCCAGCCCATGCTCATGGTCTTCCCGCCGGAACTGCAGCACGACGAGGCGCGCCTGCTGGCCGCCATCGCCCGTGGCGAGGTGGTCCAGAGCTTTGACACCGTGCGCGTGCACAAGGCCGGGCACCGCGTGCCGGTGTCGGTCACGCTGTCACCCATCCGCGACGGCAGCGGTCGCATCGTGGGCGCATCCAAGGTGGCGCGTGACATCACCGAGCGCAAGCAACTGGAAGCCGCCCGCCAGCAGGCCCAGGCCCGCCTGGAAGAGCTGGTGGCCGCCCGCACGGCCCAGCTGGCCGACAAGGAACAGCAGCTCGACAACATCCTCGAAGGCATGCCTGGCCTGGTGGGCTACTGGGGCACCGACCTGCGCCTGAAATACGCCAACCACCAGCACCGCACCCGCCTCGTCTACCACGGCGACAACGGCGGCGTTGGCCTGGACATGGCCACCATGCTGGGTGCCGAGCGGGCCGCCTTCGTCAGGCCCTATGTCGAGCAGGTGCTCGCTGGCCAGCCCACCGAATTCGAAGTCGGCCCCGTGCAGGCCCCCGGCCGCGAAGGGCCCTCGTGGTTCCAGGTGCAGTACGTGCCCGACATCCGCCAGGGCCAGGTCCAGGGCTTCATCGCCATGGGCTTCGACATCACCAACGTCAAGCTGGCCGAGGCGGAAGCTGCGGCCGCCAGCCAGGCCAAGAGCGATTTCCTGGCCAACATGAGCCACTAAATACGCACCCCACTCAATGCCGTGCTGGGGCTGGCCCAGGTCGGGCAGCGCCAGCACGCCGGACAGCCCGTGGCCGACACCTTCGACCACATCCTCAAGGCCGGGCACCACCTGCTCGGTGTCATCAACGACGTGCTCGATTTCTCCAAGATCGAAGCTGGCAAGCTCGAACTGCAGATCAGCCGGGTCGACCTTGACGACATGGTCGACAGCGTGGTGCACCTGGTGGCTGAACAGGCCCGCACCAAAGGCCTGACGCTGGCTGTGTCGCGCGATCCTGCCCTGCCTTCGGCGTTTGCAGCCGACCCCGTGCGCCTGGCCCAGTTGCTGATCAACCTGCTCAACAACGCCGTCAAGTTCACCGAACAAGGCCGGGTCGATCTGGTCTTGCGCCAGATTCCGGAAGGTCTGTCGATGGTGGTCACCGACACCGGCCCAGGCATGGGCGCCGAGGTCATGGCCCGCCTGTTCCAGCCCTTCGAGCGGGGTGACAGCAGCACCACCCGGCGCGTGGGGGGCACGGGCCTGGGCCTGTCGATCTGCAAGCGTCTGACCGACCTGATGGGCGGGCGCATCTCGGTCGACAGCCAGCTGGGGCAGGGCAGCCGTTTCGAAGTCGTGCTGCCCCTGCAGCCCCTGCACACCCGGGTGGTCGACCCCGCCCGGCATGCCCCAGACGAGCCAGGCCTGCCCGAGCACCTCGGCCCGCGCCTGTCCGGCTTGCGCCTGCTGGTGGCCGAAGATCACCCGGTCAACCAGATGGTGCTGTCGCAGCTGCTGGAGGCTGAAGGGGCCGAAATGGTCATCGTGGGGCATGGCGGGCTGGCCGTCGAACAGTTGCGCCAGCATGGCGCCGAACATTTCCACCTGGTGCTCTGCGACATCGAAATGCCCGTGATGGACGGCTACGAGGCCACCCGCCAGATCAAGGCGCTGGCGCCCTGCCTGCCCGTGATCGGCCTGACCGCGCACGCTTTCGAAGATGCACGCCGACAAGGCGAAACCGCCGGCATGGATGGCTACATCACCAAGCCCTACATGCTCGATGCCCTGGTCCAGGAAGTTCGCCGGCTGGTCGCTGGCCCGCTGGCACCCCGCCTGGCTCCGGCAGGTGGGCCACTGCCCACGCCCGGCCCGGTCCTTGATCTGGGTGCCCTGAAGGCCCACTACGGCCTGTTGCCCGATTTCCTGCCGAGGCTGCTGGAGGCGGTGCGCCGCACGTGTGAAAGCCAGCCCCAGGCCCTTCGTCAGGCGCTGGCCTCGGGCAATGCCCGGCAGCTGCGTCAGCTCGCTCACGGGGTGGCGGGGATGAGCTCCAACCTGTTGCTGCCAGAACTGACGGGCCTGGCCCGCCGGTTGGAGCAAGTGGCAGAGGTGGATCCCAAGGAGGCTGCGCGGCTTGTCGACACGCTGGCTCGGGCGCTCGAAGGCCTCAACATGACACTCTCCAGCCACACTGTGTGAGCCGAATGACCCATCTGGCGCGGTGTGACCCGCTCAAGGGGGGGGTGACAATCGCGTTTTTTGTGAAAAAATGGGCGAAAGCGGGGGTTTTGTGGCTCCTGCGTGTCATGCCGATCCTAGAAAGGTGCACGCCATGAAGATCCGTTACCTGACCTTGAGCCTGTTGGCCGCCCTGAGTATGGGCAGCGCACAGGCAGCAGTTCCGTCTGTGGGCCCCAACCTGGGCACCGACCCTCTGGCTGCGCCGGTGGCAGGCTTCGTGATGTTCGGCTCGACCGTCAGCAGCTACACCTTCAACCTGAGCAGCCTCAGCAGCCTGTCCGGCTCTCTGTTCGGATTCGGCACGGTCAGCTTCAGCAGCATCCTGGTCGACAGCACGCCTGTGGTCCTGTCTGGCGGAACCTTCAACGTTGCCGGCCTTGGTCAAGGCGTACACACCCTGACCTTCAACTACAACTCGCCCAGCATGGGCGGCTTCGGCGGCACGGTCTCTTCCACTGTCACCCCTGTGCCGGAAGCGGGTTCCGTGGCCATGGCGCTGGCTGGTGCCGCTCTGGTGGCTGTGGCCAGCCGCCGTCGCCGGGCAGGCTGAACGCGCCCAACAGGCCGCCGCCTCACCCATCAGCCCGGGTCTCCCCCGGGCTTTTTTGTTTGTCGGGTGGCTCGGGGGTGTGCAGCGTCGTACACCTTGGCCAGGTGCTGGAAATCCAGCCGCGTGTACACCTGGGTCGTCGTGATGTGGGCATGCCCCAGCAGTTCCTGAACGCCCCGCAGGTCGCCGCTTGACTGCAGCAAGTGGCTGGCAAAGCTGTGGCGCAGCATGTGCGGGTGCACATGGGTGGGCAAGCCGGCTTGCTGGCCGATGGCCTTGAGTCGGTTGCGCAACTGCACGGCTGTCAGCCGCGCGCCCAGGCGGCTCACGAACAGTGCGGGGCCACAGTCCTGGGAAGGAATGTCCTGCCTCACGGCCAGCCATGCCTGCACTGCCTGCCAGGCTTGCTGACCGATGGGCACCATGCGGCGCTTGCTGCCCTTGCCCAGCACATGGGCCTCCCGGGCCTGAAGATCCAGCCAGCCGGCCGATGTCGGCTGCGCCTGGGTGTCCAGCCCCAGCAATTCGGCATTGCGCAGGCCGCAGCCATACATCAGCTCGACCATGGCACGGTCGCGGGCAGCCAGCCATGGCGCCTCGCGCTGGCCGCGGGTGTCGTGCTCGGCGGCAGGCAAGGGGGTGGCCGAAGCCTCGGCCAGTTCCACGGCCATGTCCACCGCCAGGGCCTTGGGCAGGGGCTTGGCCGCCTTCGGGGCCTTGATGCCGACCACCGGGTTCACAGAGGTCAGCCCCTGCTTGCTGAGCCAGGCGAAAAAGCCGCGCCAGGCCGCCAGTTCGATGGCGATCGAACGCGCGCTCAGACCCTGGCCATGCAACTGCCGCACCCATTGCCGCACATGCACGCTGCCCACGTCCTGCCAGGACGGCAGGTCGGCCGCCAGCACGGTCAGCCGCTGCAGCGCACGCGCATACATGTCCACCGTGCGGTCGGCCAGGCGCCGTTGCGTGCTCAGTGAAGCGAGGTAGTCGGTCAGCAGTTGCTCAAGTGCCATACGGACTATTGTGACGAGTTGATTTCGAACTGGGCCAATTCCCCCTGGAAGGCGCCTCCATCTGTGGGATACAAGCCCGTGCGCCCTTCCGATAAGCTTGCGCTCGCGTTTGACAAGCAGGGTAGAGGGTTCTGAGCAACCCATGCCCGTTCGCCGCGGTCCAGAAGTTCCCACCACGAGTCCGGCCCTTCTGGCGGGCATCCATAAGAAAAGGGACGGAACCGATGGCCAAAGCAATGATCCTGGCAGCTGGGCAAGGCACGCGTGTGCGGCCGCTCACCAAGCTGACCCCCAAGCCGATGGTGCCCATCCTCGGCAAGCCCGTGCTCGAATACATCGTCGAGCACCTGGCGCGCCATGGCATCACCGACATCATGATCAACGTGGCCTTCAAGCACTGGAAGATCGAGAACTACTTCGGTGATGGCCATCGCTGGGGTGTGAACATCGGCTACTCCTACGAAGGCTGCATGCAGCACGGCGAAGTCACGCCCAAGCCCATGGGCTCGGCCGGTGGCATGAAGAAGATCCAGCAGTTCAGCGGCTTCTTCGACGACACCACCGTGGTCCTGTGCGGCGACGCCATCATCGACCTTGACCTCACGCAGGCCCTGGCCCAGCACCGTGCCCAGAAGGCCCTGGCCAGCGTGGTCACCCTCGAAGTGCCTCTTGAACAGGTGCCCAACTACGGCGTGGTCGTCTCCGATGCCGAAGGCCGAGTCACGTCCTTCCAGGAAAAGCCTTCGCCCCAGGCCGCCCGGTCGCGCCAGGCCAGCACCGGCATCTACCTCTTCGAGCCCGAAGTGCTTGAACTGGTGCCTCCGGCCACCGAATACGACATCGGTGGCGAACTCTTCCCGGCCCTGGTCGAGCGCCAGTTGCCGTTCTACGCCCAGAGCCATCAGTTCAACTGGATCGACATCGGCCGGGTCACCGACTACTGGGCCGTGCAGCAGCAGGTGCTCAAGGGCGAAGTGGCCCAGATGCACATGCCGGGGCGTGAAGTGCGTCCGGGCGTGTGGGTGGGTCTGAACACCCGCATCGACTGGGACACCGTCGACATCCAGGGGCCGGTCTACATCGGCTCGGGCTCTGAAGTCGAGCCGGGGGTGCGCATCGTCGGCCCCACCTGGATCGGCCATGGTTGCAAGCTGCGCACACGCTCGGAAGTGCACCGCAGCGTGCTGTTCGAATACACACGTCTGAGCGCTGGCGAATGCTTCAAGGAAGTGATCGCTTCGGCCCAGTACTGCGTCGGGCGTGATGGGCGGGTCACCTATCCGGGTGACGACTCGGTGCTCCTGCGCTGGGGTGATGCCCGCATCTGACAGTCTTGTTGCGGAACTGTTTCCACAGGTCCGACTCAGACTAACCAGTTGAGAATCGACGCCACATGACAACTCAAGAACTATCCGAGGATGGTGTAGCAGGCCTGCGATCCACGCCACCCTGGGCGTGGGCTGAGATCCTGTGGATCACGGTGAGCCTGCTCGTGATGTACGCCCCGACCTACCGCGTGCTCGACCAGCAGGTCTGGAGCTACGTGGGGCAGGGCCACGGCCCCGTGATGCTGGCGCTGGCGCTCTGGCTGGCCTGGGAGCGCAAAGATCGCCTGGCCGCCTTGCAGACACAGCCTGCTCTGGTGCCCGCCACGGTGTGCCTGGTGCTGGGCTTTCTGCTGTATGTGGCCGGCCGCTCGCAAGACATCCTGCTGCTCGACGCCGGCTCACAGATCCCTGTGCTTGCCGGGTTGCTGCTGGCCTATCGGGGCTGGGCAGGCCTCAAGACCATGTGGTTCCCGCTGTTCTTTTTCATCTTCCTGCTGCCCTTGCCGGGGCCGCTGGTCGATGCCATCACCGGGCCTCTCAAGGCCGGCGTGTCCCATGTGGCCGAGTGGGTCATGTACGGCCTGGGCTTCCCCATCGGCCGTGCAGGCGTCACGCTCACCATCGGGCCTTATAAACTGCTGGTCGCGGACGCCTGTGCCGGCCTGAACTCGCTGTTTGCCCTGGAGGCTGTGGGCGTGTTCTACATCAGCCTGGTGAAGCATGAACAGCGCTGGCGCAACGTCGCACTCGCCGCCCTGGTGGTGCCGATCGCATTCGCCTCCAACGTGATCCGGGTCGTCACGCTGGTGCTGGTCACCTACTACTTTGGCGACGAGGCCGGGCAGGGCTTCGTCCACGGCTTTGCCGGCGTGCTGCTCTTCATTGCCGCCACCCTGTTGCTCATCCTCACCGACAGCCTGCTCGGGCTGTTCGTGCCCGGCGCTTCAGCCCGGGCCGGCTCCAACACAAACAGTCATCCATGACGCTTCAGCATTTCATTGCCATCTTGCGCGCCCGCTGGGTGATCGCACTCAGCACACTGGCGCTCGTGCTGACCACTGCTCTTGTGGTCAGTCTGGTGCTGCCCAAGCGCTACACCGCGGTGGGCAAGGTGCTGATCGATCCACGCTCGTCTGATCCGGTCAACGGCATGATGTTCAACGGTCAGATCACGCCGTCGTACATCGGCACCCAGGTCGATGTGATCACCAGCGAGCGCGTGGCCCGCCGCGTGATCCGGCTGACCCGCATGGACGAAAGCGCGCAGCTGCGCAACCAGTGGATGGACGCCACCAAGGGGCAGGGCAGCTTCGCGGCCTGGTCGGCCGACATGCTGGCCCAGAACCTGAACGTGCGCCAGTCACGCGATTCCAACGCCATCGAAATCTCGTACCAGGGTGTCGAGCCTCAGTTCGCTGCGATCATCGCCAACGCGTTCATGCAGGCCTACATCGACACCACGCTCGAAATGCGTGTCGAGCCTGCCAAGCGCTACGCCGAGATGTTCAACGAACAGTCCAAGAGCCTGCGTGAAAAGCTCGAACAGGCCCAGTCGCGCCTGTCGGCATTCCAGCAGGACAAAAAGCTCATGGCCACCGATGAGCGGCTGGACATCGAAAACGCCCGCCTGGCCGAGCTGTCCAACCAGCTGGTCATCATGCAGGCGGCAGCGATCGATTCGGCCAGCCGCAATGTGCAGGCCATCGAAAGCGGTGATCGCCTGCAGGAAGTGCTCAACAACCCCGTGGTGGTGAACCTCAAGGCCGAGATCTCACGCGCTGAAGCCAACCTCAAGGAAATGCAGGCCCGCTTTGGCGAAGCCTACCCGCAGGTGCAGGAAGCACGCGCCAGCCTGGGTGAGCTGCGCAGTCGCCTGGATGCCGAAATTCGCCGCGTGACCACCAGCGTCGGCCTGAACAACCGCGTCAACAAATCCCGCGAAGTGCAGATCCGCGCGGCCCTGGATGCCCAGCGCCAGAAAGTTCTGGAACTCAAGCAGGTGCGCGACGAAGCCGCCGTGCTCGTCAAAGACGTCGAGAACGCCCAGCGCGCCTACGACAGCCTGATCGCCAAGCTCAACCAGTCGGCCCTGGAAAGCCAGACCAACCAGACCAACATCTCCATCCTCCAGGAAGCCACGCCGCCCCTCAAGGCCAGCTTCCCCAAGGTCTGGCTGAACCTGTTGCTGGCCCTGGTGCTGGGCAGCGTGCTGGCTGCAGCCACCGCGTTTGCCATGGAAATGGCCGATCCGCGCCTGCGCACCACCGAACCCGTGCTGGGCCTGCGCGTGCTGGCCTCCATTCCCGATGCCTCATCCCTGCCGGCGCCCACAGGCCAGGTCAAATTGCAGTTCGAAAGTTCGGCCCAGAAGCTGATCGCCAACGCCTGATCGGAACCCGTGATGTCGCAAGAATTCTCCAACACGCAAAGCATTGGCGAACTGATCAGCACGGCCAACCAGCTCAGCTCTGATCAGGTTGAAAAGATCCTGGCCCACCAGAAACAGCATGGCACCCGATTCGGTGAATCCGCCATTGCGCTGGGGCTGGCACGTCATGAAGACGTGGTCTGGGCGCTGTCCCGCCAGTTCGACTATCCCTATGCCAACGAGTCACTGAGCCCTGATCTGCAAAGCGCCCTTCAGCCCTTCGGGCTGCAGGCCGAAGCGATCCGCAACCTGCGCAGCCAGCTGGTTCATGTGGCCGCAGCCACGCCCGTGGCACGGCGCCCGCTGGCCGTGGTCAGCCCCTGCGTGGGCGACGGCAAGTCCTACATCTGTGCCAACCTGGCGGTGTCGCTCAGCCAGATGGGCAGCCGCGTGGCCCTGATCGATGCCGACCTGCGCACCCCGCGCCAGCACAAGATCTTCGGCCTGCCGGGCAACACCCAGGGCCTCAGCGATGCCCTGGCCAACCGCGGCGAAGTCAACCTCTGCGTGCCGCTGCCCAGCATCCCCAACCTGTTCGTGCTGCCCGTTGGCACGCTGCCGCCCAACCCGTCCGAGCTGGTTCAGCGCCCGGCGTTTGCCGACCTGATGGGGCTGTTGCTCAATCGTTTCGACCACGTGATCGTCGACACCCCTGCGGCCGAATACGGGGCCGATGCCCGCGTGATCGCCCAGATCTGCCAGAGCGCGCTCGTGGTGGGGCGTCCCCATCACACCCGTTCTCGGCAGATGGATCAGTTCGTGAAGGAACTGCAGGCGTGCGTGGGTGTGGAACTGGTCGGCATGGTCATGAACCAGAAGGCGTGAGGTGCTTGCATGTCCAACCCGATTCGCATCAGCCGTCGCGGCCTGATCCTGGGCGGCTCGCTGCTCGGAGCCGCCTCGCTGGCGGCCTGGGCTCGGCCCGACAAGCTGGTCGCTGACGAGCAACAGTCGCTCGACCTGCAGGCGCTGGTGCCTTCGGTCTTCGGTTCCTGGCAGATCGATCCGCACACCCCGGTGGTGCTGCCGGCTCCTGATGTGCAGGCCGCGCTAGACCGCATCTACAACCAGACGGTGGCGCGCACCTACGTGAGTGCCAAGGGCGAAAGCGTGATGCTGTCGCTCGCCTATGGCCGCAACCAGTCGGATGCCGTGCAGGTGCACAAGCCCGAAGGCTGCTACCAGGGGCAAGGCTTCGCGGTCGAATCCCGTGCCGTGCAACGCATGACCCTTGCAGGGCGGGACATCCCGGTGCATCGCATGGTGGCCACCCGCCTTGAACGGCAGGAGCCCGTCACGTACTACACCGTGATCGGCAATGCCGTGTCCTCGACGGGCTGGCGCGAGAAGGTTGTGCAGCTGGAATACGCGCTCAGCAAGCGCATTCCCGATGGCTTGCTGGTGCGTGTGTCCAGCCTGGGAGCGCCTGACGAGCAATTCGCCGTGCAGCAGCGATTCCTTGTCGAGCTGATACAGGCCATCCCTGAAGCCTGGCGATATCGCTTCGTTGGCACGGAGACGCGGGCATGACCCGTGTGGAAGCCCGTGGGCGCTGTGCGGTGATCACCTGCATGTCGCCATCCCAACCGGGTTTTCTGGATTTTGCCTACCGGGTGCACGCCCTGGCCGCCTCACACCACGTCACCCTGATCAGCAACATCGACCTCGACATTGCCGAATTCCGCGTGGCCCATGTGCAGCATGTGCAAGTGCCCATGCCCGAAGGCCAGTGGGGCTGGCTGCGCTTTCTGGCGCGTTGCGCCGCCCTGTTGCGTGCTGGGCACTTCGACCGTGTGATGCTGCTGCATTCGGCGGTGGCCCCCCTGGCCATGGCCTGCCGGGCCATGCACCTGCCGGTGGTGCTCTACTGGAACGAGCACCCGACCCACCTGGCGCCGCCATGCGGCTGGTCGCAGCCCCTGAGCAAGGTGATTCGGGGCCTGGTGCGCCGCCTGATGTTTGCCGGCGCGCGAGCCGCCGATCTGGTCATGCCCATCGGGGAGGCCCATCACCAGGACCTTCTCGCCCACGGCGTGCGCGCCCAATGCGCCCAACTGGTGCCCATGGGTGTGGCCTCGGCATTCCGTGCCGAGCATTCCCGTGGGGCAAGGCGCTCTGACGAACCCCTGCAACTCATCTACATCGGCACGGTGGCGGCCGACCGCGGGCGAGATGTCATGTTCGAGGCCATGGCCCAGGTGCAGGCACAGTCGCACCTGCGCGGCCGCGCGCACCTGACCATCGTGGGCGTGCAGCCTGACCAGATGGCCGAGTGCCAGGGCCGGGTCGAACGCCTGGGGCTGCAAGGCAGCGTGTCGCTGGTCGGGCGCGTGCCAGGGCACGACATTCCTTCCCTGCTGCAACGCGCCCATGTGGGCCTGTGCCTTTGGGAAGACCGGGTCTGGTACCGCTTCAACCCACCCACCAAGCTGTTTGAATACCTGGTGGCCGGGCTGCCCGTGCTGGCCAGCAACATCCGCACCCACACGGCGTATGTGCGCGATGGCGTCAATGGGTTCATCTTCGATTACAGCCCGCATGGGCTGGCCACGGCCATCGCACGCATCCTGTCCTCTGACCTCGACTGGCAGGCCATCAACTTCAGTGCTTGGGCCGCTGGCGAGCCCTACCTGTGGTCCACCATCCAGCCGCGTTTTCTGCAGGCCTTCAGCCAGGCAGGGCGCTGATCCATGATCCTGCAAGCTTTCCGGCCGGTGCACTGGCCTTCCGTCACCATTGCCCTGGCAGCGCTGTTGCTGGCCCCTTTGCTGGGCATGCTGGCCGGCACGGGCAACATCATGCTGGCCGGCGGGGCACTGGGCCTGCTGCTGGTGGTCGCCCTCATGAGCCGCCCGGCGGTGTCGATCTGGGTGATCCTCGTGCTGCCCCTGGGGCTCAGCGGCTTCCTGGCCCTGGGCGGCGGGCTGGCCGGCAAGGCCACCTGGCTGGTCTCCGTGCTCTCGATCATCCTGCTCCTGCCCAGCCTGGTCACCCTGTTCTGGGAGCGAAAGGCCCCGGCCTACATCTGGTGGGCCCTGGGGTTCATGGCCTATGCCGTGCTCGTCACGGTGGCCGATGGCGTGGGGCCCAAGCAGCTGCTGGCCGGCTTCAAGCGCTACTTCCAGGGGCATGGCCTGATGTTTGCCCTGGCGGTGCTCACGTTCTCGGGCGCCTTGCTGCAACGCTGGCGTCGGTTCTTCACGCTCCTGGCCTTTGCCCAGCTGCCCATGGCCTTGTTCCAGCTGCTGGTGCTGGTGCCCTTGCGTGGCGGTTTTTCGGTCGGCAGTGAAGTGACCGATGTGGTCGCAGGCACCTTCGGGGGCTCCCTGGTGGGCGGCAGCAACAACAGCGACCTGGCCCTGTTCCAGATCACGGCCCTGGGCTTCATGCTGGCCCTGCTCAAGGAAGGGGTCATGCCCCGCCAGGGCGCCTGGTGGAAGCTGCTGTGTGTGGCCGCACCGCTGGCCATGGGTGAAACCAAGGTCGTGGTGATCATGCTGCCGCTTTGCGTGGCCATGGTCTACCTGGAAACGCTGGCTCGCAAACCCTTGCAGCTGCTGATCGTGGGCACCTTCACCACGGCCATCACGCTGGCACTGGCGCAGCTGTATGCCCAGGTGCTCATGGACAGCAGCCTGGAGCTGGTGGTGGAAGACACCATCCGCTACAACTTCCAGGAGGTTGGCTATGGGCAGTACCTGCTCAACCGCTGGACCAGCCTGCAGTTCTGGTGGACCAGCCACCCCTTGAGCAACCTCCACACCTTCCTGTTCGGCCACGGGCTCAGCGCTTCCTACACCTCGATGATGCCGGGTGACAGCGGCACCGTGGCAGCCCGCTACCCGGGTCTGGGGATCGACCTCACCGCCGTGACCGCCATGCTCTGGGACCTGGGCCTGTTCGGCCTGTTGCTGTTCGTGCTGGTGATGGCGCTGGCCATCTGGCATGCCAGCCAGCTGGCCCACCGTTCGCGCGATGCACGCACACGTGCCGAGGCCCTTGGCGTTCGCGCCGGGCTGGTGCTCATCCTGCTCTACCT
>JBEGRT010000517.1:0-5459 GCA_041180305.1 Pseudomonadota bacterium | reverse complement strand
GCCTGGCGGGCCACGGCCAGCGCGTGCAGGTCGTTGTTGGCCAGGTGGTCGGCGACGCCCGACAGGCGCGTGTGCACATCGCCACCGCCCAGGTCTTCGGCACTCACGTCTTCACCGGTGGCCGCCTTCACCAGCGGTGGGCCACCCAGGAAGATGGTGCCTTGCTCGCGCACGATGATGGTCTCGTCGCACATGGCCGGCACATAGGCGCCACCGGCCGTGCACGAGCCCAGCACCACGGCGATCTGCGGGATGCCCGCGGCACTCATCTGGGCCTGGTTGTAGAAGATGCGGCCGAAGTGGTCGCGGTCGGGGAACACTTCATCTTGCAAGGGCAGATAAGCCCCACCCGAATCGACCAGGTACACGCAGGGCAGCTGGTTCTGCAGCGCGATCTCCTGCGCGCGCAAATGCTTCTTGACCGTCAGCGGGAAGTAGGTGCCGCCCTTCACCGTGGCGTCGTTGCAGACCACCATGCACTCGGTGCCGTGGATGCGGCCAATGCCTGCGATCACGCCGGCGCCCGGGGCCTGGCCGTCGTACAGGTTCAAGGCGGCCAGGGGGGCCACTTCCAGAAAGGGAGAGCCTTCGTCGAGCAGGGCGTCGATGCGGTCGCGTGGCAGCAGCTTGCCGCGTGCCATGTGTTTCTGACGCGCTGCAGCACCGCCACCTTCGGCCACGCGGGCCAGTTGCTGGTGCAGGTCGGCATTGAGGGTACGCACCGCTTGCGCATGCGCCAGGAAGCTCTCGCTGCGGGGGTTCAGACGCGATTCGATGACCGGCATGGGCTGAGACCTCGTGAGGTCAGTATGGATCCGGACGGCAAATTCATGGTGCGACAAATTGCCGCGACAGCACCCCGGTATTGACCCTTAAGGGCGTGCACAAGCCGCGCATGCTGCCTACACTGGTCACGCGGTGGTCCACCCCGCAGGGTGCTTCCCACCGCAAAGGAGGTCGTGATGAACGCTCCCTTGCCCGATTCGGTGCGTCGTGCCCTGGCGTCGCTCACGCTGGACGACAAGTACGCCCTGGACCATGGCCGCGCCTTCATGAGCGGCGTGCAGGCCCTGGTGCGTTTGCCCATGCTGCAGCGCACACGCGATGTGGTCGCCGGGTTGAACACCGCCGGTTTCATCAGTGGCTATCGGGGCTCGCCCCTGGGGGCTTACGACCAGTCGCTGTGGAAAGCCCGTGCGCACCTGCAGCAGCACCAGGTGGTGTTCCAGCCCGGGGTGAACGAAGAGCTGGCCGCCACGGCCGTGTGGGGCTCGCAGCAACTGGATCTGTACCCCGAGCAGCGCCGCTTCGATGGCGTGTTCGGCCTCTGGTATGGCAAGGGCCCGGGGGTGGACCGCAGCGTCGATGTCTTCAAGCATGCCAACATGGCCGGCACTGCGCGGCATGGCGGCGTGATCGCCGTGGCCGGTGACGACCACGTGGCCAAGAGCTCGTCGCTGGCGCACCAGAGCGACCACGTGTTCAAGGCCTGCGGCATCCCGGTGTTCTTTCCGGCCAGCGTGCAGGAGATCCTGGACCTGGGCCTGCACGCCTGGGCCCTGAGCCGTTTCTCGGGCCTGTGGGCCGGGCTCAAGACCATCCAGGAGGTGGTCGAGTCGTCCACCAGCGTGTGGGTCGACCCCGACCGCGTGCACATCGTGCTGCCCGAGTTCGACATGCCCGACGGCGGCCTGCACATCCGCTGGCCCGATTCGGCCCTGGCCCAGGAGGCCCGGCTGATGGACCACAAGTGGTACGCCGCCCTGGCCTATGTGCGGGCCAACCGCCTGAACCACACGGTGATCGACAGCCCCGATGCCCGCCTGGGCCTGATCGCCAGCGGCAAGGCCTACAACGACACCCGCCAGGCCCTGGTTGACCTGGGCATTGACGACGAGCTGGCCGCACGCCTGGGCCTGCGCGTGCACAAGGTGGGCGTGGTATGGCCTTTGGAGGCCAGCATCACGCGCGAATTCGCCACCGGCCTGCAAGAGATCCTGGTGATCGAAGAAAAGCGCCAGATGATCGAATACCAGCTCAAGGAAGAGCTGTACAACTGGCGCGAAGACGTGCGCCCGCAGGTGCTGGGCAAGTTCGGGCCCGACCATGCCGGCGCCGATGGCGACCGATCGGGCGGCGAATGGAGCCGCCCCAACCCCAGTGGGCACTGGCTGCTGCGCGCCAAGGCCGACCTGAACCCGGCCCTGATCGCCAAGGCGGTTGCGCAGCGCCTGGAGGCCACCGGCCTGCTGGCCCGTGCGGGCGCCGACGTGCGGCGCCATGTGGCCGAGCGCCTGGCCGTGATCGAGGCCAAGGAGCGCGAGGCCGAGGCCTTGCTGGCCACCACCGGCAGTGCCGAGCGGCCGCCCTGGTTCTGCAGCGGCTGCCCGCACAACACCTCCACCCGCGTGCCCGAGGGCTCACGCGCCATGGCCGGCATCGGCTGCCACTACATGGTCAACTGGATGGACCGCCGCACCAGCACCTTCACGGCCATGGGCGGTGAAGGCGTGGGATGGGTGGGCCAGGCGCCGTTCACGAACGAGGCGCATGTCTTCGCCAACCTGGGCGACGGCACCTACTTCCATTCGGGCCTGCTGGCGGTGCGCCAATCGATCGCGGCCCGCGTGAACATCACCTACAAGATCCTCTACAACGACGCGGTGGCCATGACCGGCGGTCAGCCGCTCGATGGCAACCTGTCGGTGCCCGCCATCACGCGGGAGCTGCAGGCCGAAGGCGTGGTGCGCACCGTGGTCGTGACGGACGACCCGGCCAAGTACGACGAGGTCGATGACCTGGCCCCGGGCGTGACCGTGCACCACCGCGACGAGCTCGATGCGCTGCAGCGCGAACTGCGCGCCACACCCGGCTGCACGGCCCTGGTGTACGACCAGACCTGCGCCACCGAATTGCGCCGCCGCCGCAAGCGCGGCAAGGCGCCGATGGCCCGGGCGCATGTGGTCATTCACGAAGCGGTGTGTGAAGGCTGTGGCGATTGCTCGGTGCAATCGAACTGCCTGAGCGTGGAGCCGGTGGACACGCCGCTGGGCCGCAAGCGCCGCATCAACCCCAGCAGCTGCAACCAGGACCTGTCGTGCCTGAAGGGCTTTTGCCCCAGCCTGCTGACCGTGGAAGGCGCCGATGGACAGGCGCCACGGCTGAAGGCACCGCAGGCCCGCAAGGGCCGCGATGTGGTGGGGGCTGCAGATGTTTCGGGTGCTTCGGGTGCCGCCACGCGCAAGGCCTTGCCGGTGCCTCAGGCGGCAGCTGACCTGCCCGAGCCCGAGGTGCCCTCGGCGCCCCACCCCTGGGGCATCGTGGTGGCCGGAGTGGGTGGCACGGGCGTGATCACCATCGGGCAACTGCTGGGGGTGGCCGCGCACATCGAAGGCAAGGGCGTGATCACGCAAGACGCCGCGGGCCTGGCCCAGAAGGGCGGCGCCACCTGGAGCCACATCCAGATCGCCGACGACCCGGCCTGCCTGCACACCACGCGCGTGCCCACGGCCGAGGCCGACCTGGTCATGGCCTGCGATGCCATCGTGGCGGCCCAGCCCACCACGCTGAGTGTGATGGCCGCAGGGCGCACCCACGTGGCCCTCAACACCCACGGGGCGCCCACCGCGGCCATGGTGAAGCAGCCAGGCTGGCACTACCCCGAGCAGGCCTGCGACCAGGCCTTGCAGGTGGCCGTGGGCGATGACGGCAGCGGCCGGCGCCTGGCGCGTTTCGATGCGCAGGCCCTGGCCGAAGGCCTGCTGGGCGATGCCTTGTTCACCAACCCGCTGATGCTGGGATTTTGCTGGCAGAAGGGCTGGATCCCGCTGAGCCGTGAGGCGCTGTGCCGCGCCATGGAGCTGAACGCCTCACAAGTGGCGCAGAACCTGGCAGCCTTCGACTGGGGCCGCCGTGCGGCGCTGGACTTGCCGGCCGTGATGCGCCAGGCGGTGCCTGCCCAGCCCGTGAGCTGGGTGCCACGGGCGCTGCATGTTCAGGCTGAACATTCACAGGCCGAACCCTTGGACGCCTTGATGGCCCGCCACATGGCCTTCCTGACGCAGTACCAGAGCGCGGCCTGGGCCCGGTGTTACCAGGCCAGCTTGCAGCCCTTGCTGGCCCTGCCGGCATCGCCTGCCCATGAGGGCCTGTTCCGCACGGCCGCGCAGCAGCTGTTCCGCCTGATGGCCTACAAGGACGAATACGAAGTGGCACGCCTGTTGAGCGACCGTGCTTTCCACGACCAGGTGGCCGCGCAGTACGAGGGGGCCGTGCGCTTGCACTTTCACCTGGCACCACCGGCGCTGGGCGAGCGCAAGCAGGCCTTCGGGCCGGGCTGGCGCTGGGCCCTGAGCCTGCTGGCCCACGGCAAGGTGCTGCGGGGCACGCTGCTCGACCCCTTCGGCCACACCGAAGAGCGCCGCACCGAGCGCGGCCTGATCACCCGCTATGAAGCGACGGTGCAGGCGGTGGTGGCGCGGCTGTCGAACCCTTCACCGGCCTCGGCGCTTGAGCAGGCCGCCTGGCTGAAGGACGCGCAGGCCTTGCTGCAGATGCCCGATGGCATCAAGGGCGTCGGGCCAGTCAAGGCCCGCGCCCTGGCGCAGGTGCTGCCCCGTTGGGACGAGGCCCTGCGCCAGTGGCGTTCAGGCAGCGCCTGACACCCGGGCACGCAGGTGGGCCAGGGCTTCTTCCACCTGGTCCACCAGCACCAGGCACAGATCGCCCGGTTGCAGGCGCTCCAGCGCCAGGTCGATGGCCTTGAACTCGCCCGTGATCTCGTCGACCTGGCGGGTGCGGCTGGCGCCTTGCAGGCCATCGCGCAGCAGGGCCAGCACTTCACCGTCGGCACGCCCGCGCTGGCAGGCATCCTGGTACAGCACCACGTCGTCGAAGGCTGCGCCCAGGATCTGGGTCTGCTCGCGGATGTCTTCGTCACGGCGGTCACCGGCCCCTGAGATCACCACCGAGCGGCGCTTGGCCGGCAGGGCGTCCACGGCCTGCACCAGGGCGCGCATGGCGTCCGGGTTGTGCCCGTAGTCGGCGATCACGGTGGCGCCACGGAACTCCATCACATTGAAGCGGCCGGGGGCGTTGTCGGCGTCGTTGGCGAAGCTGCGCAGGCCATGGCGGATGGCGTCCCAGTCGAGGCCACAGCCCCAGGCCGCGCCGATGGCGGCCATGGCGTTGTCCACCTGGAAGCCGATGCGGCCACCGCGGGTCAGCGGGATGTCGCGCAGGGCCAGGGTTTCGCGCCAGGTGCCTTCGCTGACCACGATGTGGTCGCCATCGACACTGATGGTGCGCTTGCCCTGGGCCCGGTGGGCCGTGAGCACCGGGTTGTGGTGGTCTTGCGCAAAGAAGATGACCTGGCCCGGGCACTTCGGGGCCATGGCGGCCACCAGCGGGTCGGCGGCGTTCAGCACGGCGTAGCCGGTTTCGGCCACGTTCATGACGAT
>JBEGRT010000516.1:0-3627 GCA_041180305.1 Pseudomonadota bacterium | reverse complement strand
TGCAGCATCACGGGCAGCTGACCGGTCTGCTCACCCAGGCGGGCGAACATGGCCAGCAGGCCCGGGAAACGCTTCTTGGCGGCCAGGGCCGAGGCCAGAGGCGCCCCCTCACGCACCTGCACCAGCGCATCGAGCGCATCGGCCCGCATGGCGCGGTTCGACAGGGTTTCAGCCGCAGCCTGCAGGGCTTTCAGAATGGGCACGCCCGAGCCCGCCAGCATGGCCAAGGTGCCCGCGAAGCGCGCCGCGTTGTAGCCCCGCGAAAGCCGCCCGATCAGGGGCAGGCCCAGCCAGGCCGAATCGAACTTGAGCCGGAAATCTTCGTTCCGCAAGGCCACGGCCAGCCCCGCACCACCCGCGGCCAGCAGCAGGGCCATCAGCCAGCCCCAGCCTCGCATGAAGGCGCTCAGGCCCAGCATGAACTGCGTGAGCATGGGCAGCGCGCGCTTGCTGCTGGAGAACACCTGGGCGACCTGGGGCACCACGAACACCAGCAGCGCCACCACGATCACCACGGCGAACACCGACACCACGGCCGGATACAACGTGGCACCGATCAGCTTGCTCTTGAGCTGCTGCTGCTCTTCCAGGTCGGTGGCCAGCTTTTCCAGCACCTGACCCAGCTGGCCACTTTGTTCACCGGCCGCGACCACGCCACGGTACACATCGTCGAATTCCTTGGGCGAGCCCGACAGCGCCTGCGCAAAGGGCGCACCGGCATTCACTTCCGAACGCAGATGGGCCACCAGCTCGCGCTGGCGCGGGTCTTCGGCCTCGTCGGCCAGGGCCGTGAGCGCACGCTCCAGCGGCAGGCCGGCCACCACCAGCCCCGACAGCTGCCGGGTCCAGATGGCCAGATCGGACGGGTTGAAGATGCGCCCGGCAAACAGCACCATGCCCTGCTTGCTGGCCTCGGCGCCCACCTGCACCGCATCGACCTTCAGGGGCACCAGGTGCTGCGATCGCAACTGCGCGCGCGCAGCCTTCGGGTTGTCGGCGTCGACCAGACCGGTGATGGTCTTGCCGGCGGCATCCAGGGCTTCAAAGCGGAAGGCGGCCATGTGCGTGTCGTGCCTGTGTGTGCATCACTCGCGCGTGACGCGCAAGACTTCTTCCAGCGAGGTCACGCCCTCGGCCACCAGGCGGTCGCCGTCGTCGCGCATGGTCTTCATGCCGCTGAGCTGGGCCACTTCGAACAGCTTGGCCTCGGAGGCCTGCGCGTGGATCAGGCCACGGATCTCGTCATCGGCCACCATCAGCTCGTACACGCCCGTGCGGCCCTTGTAGCCGGTCATGCCACATTCGGAACAACCCACCGGGTGGTAACGGCCTGCGTCGTCGCGGCGCTTGCAGTGTGGGCACAGCTTGCGCACCAGGCGCTGGGCCAGCACGCCCAGCAGCGAACTCGACAGCAGGAAGGGCTCGATGCCCATGTCGGTCAGGCGGGTGACGGCGCTGGGCGCATCATTGGTGTGCAGCGTGGCCAGCACCAAGTGGCCCGTCAGCGAGGCCTGCACCGCGATCTGGGCGGTTTCAAAGTCGCGGATTTCACCGATCATGATGACGTCCGGGTCCTGGCGCAGGATGGCGCGCAGGGCCTTGGCAAAGGTCAGGTCAATGCGGGCATTGACCTGGGTCTGTCCGATGCCGGGCAGCTCGTATTCGACCGGGTCTTCCACCGTCAGCACGTTGGTGGTGGCGGCATCGACCGTGGCCAGGCCCGCGTACAGCGTGGTCGTCTTGCCTGAACCCGTGGGGCCCGTGACCAGCACGATGCCGTGAGGCTGGCGCAGCAGGCGCTTGAAGCGGTCGAGCGACTCGCCGCTCATGCCCAGGGATTCGAGCGTGAACTTGTTGGCGTCGCCCTTGTCCAGGATACGGAGCACGGCGCGCTCGCCATGGGCCGAAGGCAGGGTCGAGACCCGCACATCGACCGCACGGCCGCCGATGCGCAGGCTGATGCGCCCGTCTTGCGGCAGGCGCTTTTCAGAAATGTCCAGCTCGGCCATGATCTTCAGGCGCGAGATCAGGGCGGCGTGCAAGGCCTTGTTGGGCTGCACCACCTCGCGCAACGTGCCGTCCACGCGGAAGCGCACGGCCGACGATCGCTCGTAAGGCTCGATGTGGATGTCGGAGGCGCCATCTTTCGCGGCCTGCGTGAGCAGCGCGTTGAGCATGCGGATGATGGGCGCGTCGTTGCTCGATTCCAGCAGGTCTTCCACCGCGGGCAGGTCCTGCATCATGCGCGACAGGTCGACCGCGTTTTCCACCTCGCCCACCACCGCCGCGGCACTGCCTTCACCGCCTGCGTAGGCCGCGGCAATGCGCTGGGCGATCGATTCCTCGGGCTCGCGCTCGATGCGGTTGATCACGAGCAGGCGCATCACCTCCGACAGGGCCGGCAGCGAGACTTTCTCGCTGGCCCACAAGGTGGCCTGGTCGCCATCGGCCTCCACCAGCAGGCTGTGGGCTTTGGCGTACGCGTAAGGCAGGGGGTGTCGGGCAGCCATGCGTGCAATCCTCAGGGCTTGGCCGGCTGGGGCAGGTAGGGCGAACCGGCTGGCACCACCACGGTGGGCTGCGGGGCCTTGGGGTCATCCAGCGGCTGGCGCACGGAAGGCATGGGCAGACCTTCGCTGAACTTCAGCGAGGGCATCTCGGGACGGCCCAGGTTGGGCAGCATGATGCTGCGCTCGGGGGCAGTGTCCTGAATACGCTGGGTCATGTACTCGTAGCGATCGAGGGTGACCTGGTTGCTGGCCCCCTGATCACGGATCACGACCGGACGCAGGAACACCATCAGGTTGGTCTTGGCACGATCTCGCGCCAGCGTTTTGAACAGGTTACCGACCACGGGCAGGTCACCCAGAACAGGGACCTTGGCCACCGCGTCGTTCGCCTCGTCCTGCAACAAGCCACCGAGCACCAGGGTGGCGCCATCGTCGATCACCACAGTGGTTTCGATCGAACTCTTGTTGGTGATCAGTCCGTTGGCAGCGCTGTTGGATTCGACGGAGGACTTTTCCTGGAACACGACCATCCGCACGGTCCCACCCTCGCCCACCTGAGGCTTCACACGCAGCGTCAGGCCCACATCCTTGCGCTCAACGGTCTGGAACGGGTTGCTGCTCCCCGTCGAACTGTTGGTGTAGGAACCTGTCACGAAGGGCACGTTCTTGCCCACGACGATCTTTGCTTCTTCGTTGTCCAGCGCAATCATGTTGGGCTTGGACAGGATGTTGCCGTCAGCGTTCTTCTGCAGGAATGTCGCCAGCGCTGCCAGGCCATAGGCGCCGTTGCTGTACTTGTGCACGACGCCCAGATTGATGCCCCCAGGCAAAGAGGAAATGGCCGCGGTGCCTGTGGCAGACGTGGTCCCCAGGGCTGGAATCCCCGTGCTGGTACCCAGATTGGAGGTGACCCCCAGATTCGTGCCCAGTGCCGTGATGTTGGTGCTGTTGGCATTTCCCAATGCGCCTTGCCACTGGATGCCCGCCTGGGCCAGCTTGCTTTCGCTGACCTCGACGATCATGGCTTCGATGTAGACCTGCGCGCGCCGGCCATCGAGCTGGTCGATCACGGCGCGCAGCTGTCGGTACAGCGCGTCAGGTGCCGTGATGATCAGGG
>JBEGRT010000515.1:0-3163 GCA_041180305.1 Pseudomonadota bacterium | reverse complement strand
CGCGCGGGCGCAAGCCGCCTGGGCGCAACCGCAAGACCACGCCTGGCTGTTCAGCAGTTCGCAGGCCATCGATGTGCTGCAGGCGCGGCTGGGCCTGGCGCCCGACGGCGCCCTCGCGGTGTGCACCCACCCGCGCGTGGCCGAGCGGGCCCAGGCCGCCGGTTTCAGCCGCCTTGTCGGCACCAGACCACAACTGGCCGAGGTGCTCGACGCGCTGAAGGCCTTGTCATGCGCCCCACGGGCCTGATCGATACAATCGATTGCATCGTGAGCGACGCCCCGACCTCCCCCCCCGAAGCGCCCATGGCTGCCCCCACTTCCACGCCGCCTGTGGCGCATGCTGCATCGCACGCAGCACCTCGTGCAACGGCCGCCTGGCAACCCTGGGCCCTGGCCGCGCTGACTGCAGTGGCGGCCGTGGGCGCCTGGTCTGGCTGGAGCGCGCAACAACGGCTCGGACAGCTCGAATCGGAACTGGTGCGGCGCCAGCAAGACAGCCAGAGCCAGGCCCAGGAAGCCCGCCTGCTGTCGCGTCAGGCCCAGGAACAGGCCAAGGAAGCTGCAGCACGTGCACAGCTGCTCGACACGCGGCTGACCGAAGTGGCCCTTCAGCGCAGCCAGGTGGAAGACCTGGTGAAGTCAATGTCGCGCTCGCGCGATGAAAACCTGCTGGTCGACATCGAAGCCGGCCTGCGCGTGGCCATCCAGCAATCGGTGATGACTGGCAGCGTCGAGCCCGTGATGGCTGCCCTGCAGACCGCCGACGAGCGCCTGGCACGGGCCCAGCAACCCCGCCTCGAGCCGGTGCGCCGCGCCGTTGCCAAAGACATCGACCGCATCAAGGCCACCCGGGTGGCTGATCTGCCCACCCTGGCCATTCGCCTGGATGAAGCCATCCGCCTGGTCGACGAAGTGCCCCTGGTCAGTGAACGCACCGAACACACGGGCACCGCCGAACAGCCCGCCAGCGCCGCGGCCTCTGGCGCCTCGGCGCCGCCGGTGGGCGGCACGCTGGGGCAGGTGCTGCAATGGGGCCAGCAAGGCCTGCAGGTGGTCTGGCGCGAAGCCCGCTCGCTGGTGCGCATCACACGCATCGATCGCCCTGAAAGCATGCTGGTGGCTCCCGAGCAGGCCTTCTTCCTGCGCGAAAACCTCAAGCTGCGCCTGCTCAACGCCCGTCTGGCGCTGCTGAGCCGCCAGACCCCCACGGCCGTGTCCGACCTGCAACTGGCACAGGGCACGCTGTCGCGTTACTTCGACATGAATGCCCGCAAGGCCCAGCTCGTCCAGGGCCTGATGGCCGATGTGCTCATGCAGGCCAACCAGACCACCACGCCTCGCCCTGACGACACCCTGGCGGCCCTGACCACCCTGGCCGCAGGCCGCTGAGGAACCGCCCCCATGCGCACGATCGTCTGGCTGCTGATCCTCGCCGTGGCCGCCGTGGTGGCTGCCACATCCCTGGGCGCCAATGATGGCCTGGTCAGCATCTACTGGCTGGGCTGGCGCACCGACCTGTCCCTGAACTTCTTCCTGCTGGCCCTGGTGGTGATCAGCCTGGGCGTGTACTCGCTGGTGCGCGGCCTGGACAGCCTGCTGGGACTGCCCGAACGCGCACGCCGCTGGCGCACCAGCCAGCGTGACCGCGGCGCGCAAGCCGCACTGCGCGAAGCCCTGAGCATGTACCTGGCCGGCCGTTACTCGCGCGCCAACAAGGCTGCGCAACGTGCCGTGGGCATCCAGTCGGACAGCCCGGACCTGGCCCCCGACACCGAATTCGCCGCCCTGGCCCATCTGCTGTCGGCCGGCAGCTTGCACCGCCTGCAAGACCGCAAGCAACGCGATGAGCACCTGCAACGGGCCCTCGACCTTTCCCGCCTGACGCGCAAGCCGCGCGCGGCCGAAGAAGGCGCACGCCTGATGGCCGCCGAATTCGCCGTGGAAGACCAGGACGTGGCCCGCGCCCAGCGCACCCTGGCCGAACTGCCGGCAGGGGTGGCACGCCGCACCCAGGCCCTTCGCCTGCGCCTGAGCGCCTCGCGCCTGGCGCGCCAGCCGCTGGAAGGCCTGCGCACCGCCCGCCTGCTGGCCAAGCACCAGGGCTTCACCCCGGTGGCGGCCGAAGGGCTGATCCGCTCGCTGGCCTCGGAAGCCCTGTCGACCGCCCGCGATGCCGACCAGTTGCGCCAGGTGTGGCTGAGCCTGGACAGCAGCGAGCGCCAGGACCCGCTGATCGTGGGCCGAGCCGCCACGCGCATGGCCCGCCTGGGCGCACCGGCCGAGGCCCGTTCCTGGCTGGCGCCTCTGTGGGACCGCCTGCCCCAGATGGGCAGCGAACCGGTCGACGCCCTGGCCCTGGCCCTGGCCGAAGCCACCGACGGACTGGAAACCGAATGGCTGGGCCGGCTGGACCGCACCCAACAAACCGCCCTGCGTGCCCCTGCGCTGGCCCTGGCCACCGGCCTGGCCCTGTGCGAGCGACAGCTGTGGGGCAAGGCCCGCACCTTGCTGATGTCGGCCGCCAGCGACCGCGACCTGCATGCCGACCGCCGTCGCCAGGCCTATGTGGCCCTGGCCTGCCTGGCCGAGCAGGAGCAGAAAACCGAAGAAGCCCAGCGCTTCTGGCGCGAGGCCGCGCTCATGAGCCCGCTGAATCTTCACAAAAAATGAGCCGGGCTCGCACAACGCCCAAAAAGATGCTATAGTTTCACCTCTCAGCGCGGCTGTAGCTCAGTTGGATAGAGTACTTGGCTACGAACCAAGGGGTCGTGGGTTCGAATCCTGCCAGCCGCACCACCTTCAAGTGTCAGATTGAAGGTTGATACAGAGAAATTCCTGACAATGCGGCTGTAGCTCAGTTGGATAGAGTACTTGGCTACGAACCAAGGGGTCGTGGGTTCGAATCCTGCCAGCCGCACCAAAACACCAAGCCCGTGAACGCAAGTTCACGGGCTTTCGTGTTTTCGGGCCCTCGCCTTGCGGTGTTTCAGGTTCAGGTTCAGGCCATGCGCCCTGCACGCCAGCGCCGAAACCCGAACACCATGGCCGCCAGCGCCAGCACACCGCCCCCCAGCGCCGCCCACTGCCCAGGCGTGGCCGATTGCAACAGGCGCGCCAGCTGGTCGGTGAACAAGGAAATGATGATGGTGCCCGGCAACAGCCC
>JBEGRT010000514.1:0-3350 GCA_041180305.1 Pseudomonadota bacterium | reverse complement strand
TGATCGGTTTCAGCAACGAATTCATGAACCTGACCCGTGGTTCGGGCCTGATCTCGTCGATCTTCGACGGCTACGAAGCCCACAAGGGCGAAATCGGCGGCCGCAAGAACGGCGTGCTGATCTCGATGGACGACGGTGAAATCTTCACCTACGCCCTGGGCAAGCTGGACGACCGCGGCCGCATGTTCGTCAAGCCGAACGACCCGGTCTATGAAGGCATGATCGTGGGCATCCACAGCCGTGACAACGACCTGGTGGTCAACGCCACGCGCACCAAGCAGCTGACCAACTTCCGTGTCTCGGGCAAGGAAGACGCCATCAAGATCACCCCGCCGATCGACCTGACCCTGGAATACGGCGTCGACTTCATCGATGACGACGAGCTGGTCGAGATCACGCCCAAGAGCGTGCGCCTGCGCAAGCGCCACCTGAAGGAGCACGATCGCAAGCGTGCTTCGCGCGAAGCACAGGCCTGATCGCAGCAGGCCCACCGGCCAGCGTTTAGGATGCAAGGGCCGCTTCCGAAAGGGGGCGGCCCTTTGTTGTTGGGTGGCTGAACGAGCCGAAGGAGTGTCGATGCAGGGCCTGGTGCTGACCGAAATCGTGGGTGGTGTGGGGGTGATCACCCTGAACCGTCCGAAGGCGCTCAATGCGCTGAACCTGGCCATGGTGCGCGAATTGCGCGACGCATTGGAGGCCTGGCGCCACGATGCGGCCGTGCACGCCGTGATGTTGCACGGTTCGGCTCGCACGCAGCCCGATGGCAGCCTGGCCGCACGGCACTTCTGCGCAGGCGGCGACATCCGCTTCATGCACGAAGCGGCGACCACGGCCGATCTCACGCTCGATGATTTCTTCACCGAAGAATACGCACTCGACCACGTGATCCATGTGTACCCCAAGCCGGTGATCGCATGGCTGGAAGGCATCGTCATGGGCGGCGGCATGGGCCTGGCGCAGGGCGCATCCCTGCGAGTGGCCACCCGTGGCATCAAGATGGCCATGCCCGAGACCCGCATCGGGCTGTTCCCGGATGTGGCAGGTGGATACTTCCTGTCGCGTCTGCCCGGGGCCACAGGCGAATACCTGGGCGTGGTGGGGCAGGCCTTTGGCGCGGGCGACGCCTTGCACTGGGGCCTGGCCGATGTGTGCGTGCCTGACGATGCCCGCCAGGCGTTTCTGCAAGGCCTGGCGAAGCAGCCGGTGGCCGATGGTGCCGAGGCCCTGGCACGGGCGCGGGGCCTGGCAATGGGTGATCCACTGCCGCGCGAACTGAGCCTGAACCAGGCGGCCATCGATCGCCACTTTGGCGCGGAGTCGGTTGACCAGATCGCTGCGTCGCTCCAGGCCGCAGCAGCCGAAGCAGATGCCTGGGCCCAGGCGGCCTGGCAACACATGCAGGGCAACTCGCCCCTGATGATGAAGGTGACGCTGGCGCAGATTCGGCGCGCCAGGACCATGCCACTGGCCGAGGTGTTCCGCATGGAGCGCGATCTGGTGCGCCAGTGCTTTGCCTTGCGCAAGGGGCATGCCAGTGAAACCGTCGAGGGAGTGCGCGCACTCGCGGTCGACAAAGACCACCAGCCACGCTGGCAACCCGCCACGCTGGCCGAAGTGGCCGCCGAGCAGGTGGAGGCCTTCTTCCAGCCCCCATGGCCTGCGCACGCGCATCCCTTGCGCGATCTGGTCGACCCGGCCTGAGCTGATGCGTGCAAACCCTGGCTTGTCGGCGGGGGGCTTCGTCCCCACGTTGAGTTCAGAGTGAAGGACGCGACGAAAGGCTTTCCCATGTTCAACACCGTTCGGCTGTGGGCCCAGGGCTGCAAGCACGCGGGCCGCAATCTGTGCGTGGTGGCCACCCTGGCGGTGGTGTCCGGTGTGCTGGGCGCGGGCGGGTTGCCCGATGTGGGCGAGGCCCAGGCCGCGCGCCTTGAAGGGCTGCAGTTCGACGACACCCAGGTGGTGGCCGATCGCACCTTGCGCCTCAATGGCCTGGGGTTGCGCGGCGTCGCCTGGGTGAAGGCCTTCGTGGCCGGGCTTTACCTGCCAGCCCCCACGCGCGATGCCTCCCAGGCCATGGCCATGCCGGGCCCCAAGCGGCTGCGCATGAAGATCATGCTGGAAGCGCCTTCCCGCGAATTGTCCAAAGCGGTCAGCCGCGGGGTCAGCAAGAATGAAAACGAGAAGGCGCAGCAGCAGCTGGCCGATCGCGTGTCGGTGTTCAACCAGAGCGTCGACAGCCTGGGCACCCTCAAGGTGGGCGATGTGATCGACCTCGACTGGCTGCCGGGCAAGGGCGCGCAGCTGCGCCACAACGACCGGGTGGTGGGCGGCCTGGTGCCTGGGGAAGATTTCTACCGCACCATCCTCAAGATCTACATCGGCGAGCGTCCGGTCGACAAGCGCATGAAGGAAGGCCTCTTGCGTGGTGGATGACCCGGACCTGGATCGATTCCTCGATGCGCTCTGGCTGGAAGACGGCCTGAGCCCCAACACACTGGCAGCCTACCGGCGTGATCTGCAAGGCCTGCTGCAATGGGTGCGCCTTCGCGCCCAGGGCACGACGCTGACGGGCTTGCAGGAAACCGATTTGCTGGCCTACATCGCGGCCCAGCACACGGCCACCAAGGCCAGTTCGGCCAGCCGCC
The DNA here is from genome assembly GCA_041180305.1 of Pseudomonadota bacterium. Taxonomy (GTDB): domain Bacteria; phylum Pseudomonadota; class Gammaproteobacteria; order Burkholderiales; family Burkholderiaceae_C; genus Aquabacterium. The sequence goes on along the minus strand of JBEGRT010000514.1, from coordinate 702 downwards.
GGCTCAGCACCTTCAAGCGGTTTTACCGCTGGGCCGTGCGCGAGCGTCTGATGTCGCACGACCCCACCGTGCGCCTGGAGGCACCCCGGCAGCCGGTGCGCATGCCGTCCAGCCTGACAGAAGCCCAGGTGGAGGCCCTGCTCTCGGCCCCGGATGTGAACGAGTCGATCGGCCTGCGCGACAAGGCCATGATCGAGCTGATGTACGCCAGCGGTCTGCGCGTGAGCGAACTGGTCGATCTCAAGGCGGTGCAGCTGTCATTGGCCGATGGCGTGGTCCGCGTGACCGGCAAGGGCAGCAAGGAGCGCCTGGTGCCGTTTGGTGCCGAAGCGGCCGACTGGATCACCCGCTATGCGGCCGAGGCACGCCCGGCCATTCTCGGTGGGCAAAGCAGCGATGCGCTGTTCGTGACGTCTCGCGGCGAAGGCATGAGCCGCCAGATGTTCTGGAAGCTCATCCGCAAGTACAGCGTATTGGCCGGCATCACGCAGCACCTGTCGCCCCACACCTTGCGTCATGCCTTTGCCACGCACCTGCTCAACCACGGTGCCGATCTGCGGGTGGTGCAGATGCTGCTGGGGCATGCCGACATATCGACGACCACCATCTACACGCATGTGGCGCGCGAGCGCCTGCAGCAGCTGCACGCCCAGCACCACCCGCGTGGCTGAGGTGCTTAAGCAGTCTTGATGTGGGTTAAGA
>JBEGRT010000513.1:0-3890 GCA_041180305.1 Pseudomonadota bacterium | reverse complement strand
CCTCGGCAGTGACCTCAGGGAGGCCCGGAGGGCCTGTCATGTGAAGACGCCAGACCTTCATTCGCGGGGGAGCAAATGACAGGCACGCAGGTCACAGGGGGCAGGTTTTCCCTCCCCAGGGGGGCCTGAAAACTGAACACAGGCTGAACTGCAGCCTGCGCTTCAGCCTTGTCGCCGGCGGGTCATCGAGACAACAAACCACCAAAGCAAGTGGCCATGACCCACTCAAGGATCTGCTCGGTCGGGTGACCACCGGCCTTCAGCACGCCCAGCACGGGGTCACAGGCCCGGGCGAACAGGGTGTAGAGCATCACCTCGGGTGGCAAGGCCTGGCTGAGCACGCCATCGGCCTGGGCCTGGGTGATCCAGCCGCCGAGGGTTTCGCTCACATCGATCAGCAGGGCCATGTAGGCCATGTCGGCCACCAGTGCCGTGCGCAAGGCCGAGTTTTCGGACGGCAGCGAAGGCACTTCGCCGGCCAGTTGCGCGGCCATGGTCCAGCGGGTGATGGCCTGGAGACGTTGCAGGGGCGAGGCCTCTGGCAGGGCCTTGACGGTGGCCAGTTCGGCCTGCACCCGCTGCAGGAAGCGGGTCATGGCGGCGGCGGCGAGCGCCTCCTTGGAGGCAAAGTGCTTGTACAGGCTGGCTTTGGCGATGCCCACATCGGCAGCCACTTCGTCCACGGTCATGGATTCGAAGCCCTTTTCCGCCAGGAAGCGGCTGGCCGATTCGATGATGGCCTGCTCACGGGCCAGCAGCACCTGCTGCTTGAAAGACACTTTTGCCATGCTCGTGATTGTATGCAGCACGGCTGCGGCCTGCAGGCTCACACTGGACGCACCCCAGACACCGGCCAGACACCCGGCACCCCACGGCGAACTTCGAAGCGCGCCTGGGTATGGAACACCGAATCGGCGCGCACGGGGTGGGCCGTGGCCCGGAATTCGCACTGCACGCGGCGCGCATCGATGTCGATCAGGGCATAACCCCGCTCGTCGCTGCGGGCATGCCGCACATCGGGGTTGCTGCGTCGCATCCAGGCGGTCAGCAACTCGCTGAGCCCCTGAGAGGTCACGGAAGATGTCACGAATTCGCTGGCCACTATGGGGGACCGGGGGTCGTCGGGCACGAGCCGCAGGTTGGCTGCCACATGCCGATGCACGTCACCACCCAGCACCACCACATCGGGCACCCGAGGTTCGGCAATGGCACGCAACAGGCGCTCACGCGCCCGAGGGAAAGCGTCCCAGCCATCGGCATAGGCCAGAGGCCCCCAGGGGGTGCCAAAGCGCCCGGGCGACAGTTGCGTGGTCTGCACCACCAGGCGCCAGGCCGCACGGCTGCTGGCCAGGGTATCGGCCACCCAGTGTTCTTGCGGCAGGCCCAGCATGCTTCGGCCCGAGGCATCAGCCGCCCGGCAGCGCCACAGCAGTCGCCCGTGATAGGGCGCGTGCACGGCGTCAGCACAGGCCTGAGCATCACGGAACTGGCGGGTGTCGAGCAGCCAGAATGTGGCCAGCCGCCCCCAAGGGCGCAAGGCGTGGAACGCCGCCCGCCCAGCCACCGCCGCACGCCCCGGCGAGATCGGCGTGTGCTCGTAGAAGGCCTGGTAGGCCCGAGCCCGGACCTGCAGGAAGTCGTCAGACGGCCATTCGTCTGCGCTTTCACCATCGTAGTCGTTCATGACCTCGTGGTCGTCCCACACCATGAACCAGGGATGGGCCGCATGGTTGGCCCTCAGATCGGGATCGAGCTTGTAGCTGCCGTGGTGCATGCGGTAGGCGGCCAGCGAGTAACCCAACGCATCGATGTCTATCTGGTGACGACGACGCCTGCGACGCGGATGTGTGGGGCCTTCGTAGATGTAATCCCCGACAAATACCACCAGATCGATGTCGGCCAAGGCCATCTCGCGGTGCGCCGTGAAGGCCCCTTGTTCATAGTGCTGGCAGGAGGCCAGGGCCAGCCGAAGCCGTGGCACATCCTGCTCAGGCATTGGCGCCGTGCGGGTGCGGCCGACCGGACTGCGCACGCCACCCGCCTCGAAGCCATAGAAATACGTAGAAGCGCCTGCCAGCCCCTGAACCTCGACATGCACGCTGTGGGCTCGGATGGCGTCGGTGACCACCTGGCCAGACTGAACCACCTCGAGGCCGCGTTCATCGCGAGAGACGAACCAGTTCACTGGCACAGGGTGGTCGGGCATGCCGCCGTCGGCTTGCAGAGGCTGAGGGGCCAGGCGTGTCCACAAAACCACCGAACCGGGGCCGGGGTCCCCGCTGGCCACCCCGAGCGAGAAAACTTCTGCTGGGGCCCGCCACTCGGCCCAGCGCTGGTCACGCGCATCCTCGGCGGATGTCTTGCGGCCGAACACCTGCTGCCATGCCATGCCGGCAGCCAGCCCATGGGCCAGACGGAGGAAGTCTCTTCTGTGCATCAAGGCTCAGATTATCGCCCTGCCCCACGACACCGCCGTGCACAATGGGTCGTCACATCGCCACAGGAGCGCCCCATGCCCACACGCCCCGAAAGTCCCGACCCCTCTGGCAGCGCGACCGACACCGGGGCCTACGCCGGACTGAGCTTTTTTCAGGACTGGATGAAGGCCGCCTCCAGCGCCCTGCCCCACCTCACCGGCGCCGGCCGCCACACTGGCAGCGCCTGGACCATGCCCACCCTCGACCCCGAGGAACTCGACAAACGCATCCAGGACCTCAAGACCGTGCAGTTCTGGCTGGAACAGAACGCCCGCATGATCGGGATGACCATCCAGACGCTGGAAGTTCAGCGCATGACGCTCAACACCCTTCGGAGCATGAACATGCCCATGGATGCGGTGCGCGACTCACTGAAGGCAGGCATGGCCTCCACGCAGAGCACACCCGCCGACAACGACGCCGCAGCGCCCGATGCCGAGCCCCCCGCTGCAGCCAACCCGCTGCAGTGGTGGAACACCCTGACGCAGCAATTCAGCACCCTGGCGCAACAGGCCGTGCAGGCAGGACAGGACGCCGTGGCTGCCGCCGCCCCGAATCTCTCCACGCCTCTGGCCTCAGGTACCCCAGCGAGCAAACCTCGCAAAGCGGCCAGGAAAACCGAACCCGGGCGTGCCGGCAAGCAAGCCACCGCCCCCTCTGCGCCAACGCGCAAACCTCGCTCGCGCAGCACGTGACCCCCGTGAGGGTGCCCACCACCGAGGGCACCCTGCGGTGTGCACCCGAGCGTGTGCACACCCGAAGGGGATGGTGAGAGGGGGCCGTGATTTGCACACTGCGAAACCATCGCAGCCTCCAACATGTGCACCCCATGATCGCCCGCCACCCTCACCGCCTTGGTCCCATCCCGTTTTCCAACAACGCGCTCGTCTTCCAGTGCCCCAGCCGGCAGCCGGCGTCGGCAGCCCTGCTGGCCCGAGAGCCTGACCGCTCCCCATGGAGCACAGCGATCGCACAACTGACGCAATCGACAGGCGTGTCGCGTCCGGCTGGGTCGACGCCTTCGCCCGGGTCGGCTTCTGCCCCCCCCGCCTCCAGTGCATCGCCCCTGAAAGCCACTCGCGCACGGTATGACGGGCCACACGCCCTGAGCATCCGGTCGGCCACCAGCGGCCGCCATTACCGCTTCGAGCACCCCGGCGCCGAGCAGGTCATCGACACCATCGACATCTCCATGCTGCGCAAGATCGAGGGCATCACCATCATTTGATGTTGCGCACAAGCGGGACATTGCCCCTTCAATAGGGGGGGCGTTCCACCATGGTGAGTGGTGGTTTCGTATCAAGAAGTTGCATAGGATCCAGCGGTCGAAACTGTCACCGCACTACAAGTCGAGGATCCTCATGGCCAATACACCAGTAAGAGTCAATACGCTCGTTCACGTCTGTGAGGACA
>JBEGRT010000512.1:0-5204 GCA_041180305.1 Pseudomonadota bacterium | reverse complement strand
CGTCGTAGCGGCCGCCACGCAGCAAGGCGTCGGCATGGCCCTGCCCGTACACCGCAAAGCGGATGCCGCTGTAGTAGGCATAGCCGCTGAGATCGGACAGGTCAAAGCCCACGGTCAGGTCGGGCTGGGCTTCGCGCAGGTGGCGGGCCAGCCAGGCCAGGTCGTTCAGGGCAGCGTCCACAGCCGGGTGCGACGGCAGAACCTTGCGCGCACGGGCCAGCACTTCGTCGCCGCCAAACAGCGTGGTCAGAGCCAGCAAGGCTGGCAAGGCACCATCGGCAGCGCCCAGCAAGCCGGCTGCAGCCATCTCTCGCAGGGCACCGACATCCTTGGTGGACACAGCCTGCACCAGGGCCTGCTGCTGCGCAGCGGGTGCCTTGTCGAGCGCAAAGGCCGACAGCACGCCATGCACCAGGCGCACATCGGCCAGGTCGATCACCAGGCCCTTGATACCGCAGGCCTGCAGCCCCGACAGCGCCAGTTCGGTCGATTCCAGCTCGGCCTCCAGGCCGGCGTGGCCATAGATTTCGGCGCCCATCTGCAGCGGCTCACGCGTGGCGTGTGGGCTGGCGGGGCGGGTGTGCAGCACAGGGCCGCAGTAGCACAGGCGGGTGACGCTGTCGCGGTTGAGCAGGTGCGCATCGATGCGCGCCACCTGGGGCGTGGCATCGGCGCGCACGCCCAGCGTGCGCCCGCTGAGCTGGTCAACGAGCTTGAAGGTCTTGAGATCGAGCGCCTGGCCTGTGCCCGACAGCAGCGACTCGATGTGCTCGAGCAGCGGGGGCATCACCAGTTCGTAGCCATAGACCCGAGCGGCGTCCAGCCACACGCGACGCAGCTCTTCCATGCGACGCGCCTGAGAAGGCAAAACGTCAGCAATGTGCTCTGGCAACAGCCAAGCAGACGACATAGAAAACCGGGGGAGGGGTTAAAAACGAGATTCTACCGGGTTACGGGCCTCAACCCAAGTCCTGCCCACCGGGCCATCCACAGAGGCTGGGCAGCGGCGGCATTGAATCCCGTGCAGCGTTCATGAAAAACGGGCCCGCAGGCCCGTGTTCGTGGGGGTGCCGTTTCAGGCACCGAACTCACTTGCCGCTGGCACCCGAGCTGCGCATCGACTTGAAGAAATCGCTGCTGGGGTCGAGCACCATCACGTCAGACTTGCTGCGGAAGGTGGTGCGGTAGGCCTGCAGGCTGCGATAAAACGCGGCGAACTGCGGGTCTTTGCCGAAAGATTCCGAGTAGATGGCCGAGGCTTTGGCATCACCCTCACCCATGGTCTTTTGCGCATCGCGGTAGGCCTCGGCCACGATGATGTCGCGCTGACGGTCGGCATCGGCGCGGATCTTTTCGCCTTCGGCCGTGCCGGTCGAGCGCAGTTCGTTGGCCACGCGCTTGCGCTCGGATTCCATGCGGCGATACACCGATTCGGTGATGTTGGGCGAGAAATCGACGCGCTTGATGCGCACATCCACCACCTCGATGCCAAACGATTTCGCATCTTCCGACAGGCGCTTGATCACGCCTTGCATGACCTTTTCGCGCTCAGTGGACAGCACTGCAGCCACGGTGCGCTTGGTCACTTCTTCGTTCAGCGCGGCCTGCACGATGGGCGCCAGGCGGTTTTCGGCCAGACGGGTGTCGGTACCGGCGTTGCGGATGAACTGCTTCGGGTCGGTGATGCGCCACTTCAGCAGCCAGTCGATCACCAGGCTCTTCTTCTCGGCGGTGAAGATGGGCTTGGATTCGGGGCTGTCGAGGGTTTGCGTGCGGCGATCCAGGATGACCACGTTCTGCAGCGGGGCCGGCATCTTGAACTTCAGGCCAGGCTCGCTGATGACTTCCTTGATTTCACCCAGGGCGTAGACCACGGCGAACTGACGCTGATCGACCACGAACAAGGTCGAGCCCAGCACCACGAGGGCCAGCAAGACGCCGGCGAGGATCGTTCCAATGCGATTCATGTGGGATTGTCCTTTGGGTCGGCTTCAGCGCACGTCGCGCTCACGGCTGCGCAGGCCTTCACGCGAGCGTGAATCGACCATCGAGCTGCCCGAACTGGCCGGGCCAGCGTTGTCGGCAGACGGTGAGGCAGCCGATGCGGCGGGTGTGGCAGGCGCGGCCACCGGCCCGTTGCCACCGGCTTGCTGCATGATCTTGTCCAGAGGCAGATACAACAGGTTCGAGCCCTGACGGGAATCGACCATGACCTTGGTCACGTTGCTGTAGATCTGCTGCATGGTGTCGATGTACAGGCGGTCACGGGTGACGGCCGGGGCCTTCTGGTATTCAGCCAGCACCATGCGGAAGCGTTGCGCATCACCCTCAGCCTGGGCAACCACCTTGGCCGAGTAGCCCGCCGCTTCTTCGCGCAGACGCGCGGCCGTGCCCTGCGCCTTGGGAATCACGTCGTTGGCGTAGGCCTGGCCTTCGTTCTTCAGGCGCTCGCGGTCGGCACCGGCCTTGAAAGCGTCGTCGAAGGCGGCCTGCACCTGCTCAGGCGCCTGCACGCTCTTGACGTTGACATTCACCACGGTGACGCCGGCCTTGATCTTGCGCAGCTGCGTCTGGATGGATTTGGACAGATCCACCGCGATGGCATCACGCTGCTCGTACAGCACCGAATCCATGGTGCTGGCACCCACGATCTCGCGCACGGCCGATTCAGCAGCCTGCGAGACAGCCTCATCGGAGCTCTTGTTCTCGAACAGGTACTGGCGGGCGTCTTCCAGCCTGTACTGCACGGTGAACTGGATGTCGATGATGTTTTCGTCGCGGGTGAGCATGGACGAATCACGCAGGCCGGAGCCTTGCGTGACCGACGACGAGCCGACATCCACCGAACGCAGTTGCGTGAGGTTGACGATTTCGTGGCTCTGGAAGGGGTAAGGCGCGCGCCACTGGAAGCCCGCTTCTGCCGTGTGGCTGAAGCGACCGAACTGCATCACGACGGCCTGCTGACCTTCTTGCACGATGAAGAAGCCGCTGCCCAGCCACACCAGTGCGACCAGACCGACCACCACGCCCAGGCCGATGCCCGCGCTGGCCGGGTCGGGCGACATGCTGCCGCCCGGGCCGTTGTTGTCGCCACCGCCACCCTTCTGGTTGAACACGCCGCTGAGCTTGCGGTTGAAGTCACGCCAGAGTTCGTCCAGATCGGGCGGGCCGTCGTCTCTGTTGGACTGCATCACCTGGCCCCGGGCCACCGCTGGCAGGCGGCGAAACAGGGGGTGCGACAGTTTCCAGACCAGCCGACCCGTGGCCGCTGTGAGGAATTCAGCCGTCATCCAGACGGCCTGCGCCGCCTGCGACAGACGGAACGACGGAATCGTGTTCCGGCCCTTGCCGGGTTGAGCCGACTCAGCGGTGTTCTGGGTCATGTGTCTACGTCGTTGAGGAAAGGGGCCCCTGCAAGACTGGGTTCAGCTTCAGGGCTCTCGCTTGTCAGATTGTGCACGGGGATTGCATGACCCGAAGGCTGAAAGGGCCAGTTTTCCGGGCCCACACCTTCGATTGCGGCGCGCGAGAGCAACTCGCGCAACACGTCCAGCCCCTGCCCCTGGATCGCACTGACAAACACTCGACAGGTGCGGGTGCCATCCGGCAGCTCGTAAAGATCCTGGCTGTGACGCGGTTGCTGATGCGGCTCGAGCGCATCGACCTTGTTGAACACCAGCACCTGAGGGATGTGGCCCGCACCAATGGTCTGCAACACACGCTGCACTTCTTCGAGCTGCTCGAGCAACACGGGGCTGGCAGCATCCACCACGTGGAGCAGGACGTCGGCTTCTGTGGCCTCCAGCAGCGTGGCCTCGAAGGACTCGACCAGGGTGTGAGGCAGGTCGCGGATGAAGCCCACGGTGTCGGACAGGCTCACACTGCGTTGCGCCTGGGCCAGGTAAAGCTGGCGTGTGGTGGTGTCCAGCGTGGCAAACAGCTGGTTGGCTGCATAGGTGCCGGCCTTCGTCAACGCATTGAACAGCGTCGACTTGCCAGCGTTGGTGTAGCCCACCAGCGACACCCGGAAGGTGCCATTGCGCTCGCGGCCACGGCGCTGGGTGTTGCGCTGGCGCTTGACCTTGACCAGTTGCGCCTTCAGCGACTTGATCTTTTGCTCGATCATGCGGCGATCGAGTTCGTATTGCGATTCACCGGGGCCACCCCGGTGCCCCACCCCACCGCGCTGACGCTCCAGGTGGCTCCAGCGGCGCACGAGGCGGGTGGACAGGTATTCCAGACGCGCCAGTTCAACCTGCAGCTTGCCTTCGTGGCTGCGGGCGCGCGCACCAAAGATTTCCAGGATCAGCCCGGTGCGGTCGAGCACCTCCACGCCGAAATGGCGCTCGAGGTTGCGCTGCTGGGCCGGCGACAGGGCCTGGTCAAAAATGACCGCCTGGGCCTGCTCGGCTTGCACAAGGAACTTGATTTCGTCGGCCTTGCCGGAGCCCACAAAAAGGGCGGCATCGGGGGCCTTGCGGCGCGCGATCACGCGGGCCACCGGGGCATCACCGGCTGATTCAGCCAGCAGCGCCAGTTCGTCCAGGGTCGGATCGAAAGAAGATCCGGGCCCGAAATCGACTCCCACCAGCACCACCCGGGGCGGCCCGGGCTCGCGAGACTGGCTCAAAGAGGCATCACTCAAGGTATGGGTGAAGGGTGCGGTGGGGAGAGGAACACACCTGAAAAAATCAGGCGGGCGTTTCGTCGTTGGCGTGGAAATTCACGGCACGACCGGGCACAACGGTGGAGATCGCGTGCTTGTAGACCATCTGGGTGACGGTGTTGCGCAGCAGGACCACGTATTGATCGAAAGATTCGATCTGGCCCTGGAGTTTGATGCCGTTGACCAGGTAAATGGACACCGGCACGTGTTCTCTGCGCAGAAGGTTCAGGAACGGGTCTTGTAGAAGTTGCCCTTTGTTGCTCACGATATGCTCCGTGTTGGAAAGTTAGAGAGAACACACCTTATCACAAGCGCCCCCCTCTTGCGAGGGAAGGGTTTGCGCAAAGCTGTGTCAGTTTTGATCGAAAGGGTTGGCCGAAAGTTTCATTTCAATGCGCAAAGGCGTGCCTGAGAGCTTGAAATGTTCGCGGAAGCGGCTTTCCAGGAAGCGCTTGTAGGCATCGGTGACGTGCTCCAGGGCATTGCCGTGGATGACGATGACCGGCGGGTTCTGCCCGCCCTGGTGGGCATAGCGCAG
>JBEGRT010000511.1:0-4039 GCA_041180305.1 Pseudomonadota bacterium | reverse complement strand
GCAGCCTGACCATGCCGGAGGCCACGGCCGATGGGCCGACCCTGCGGCGCTGGGCTGCCCGCAGCCTGCGCGACATCGACCTGGACCACCGCCTGCGCCTGATGGGTGTGAAGGTGGAGGGCCTGCAAGCGCCTGGCCTGGACGTGGCGGCTGGCCCGCTGGCGGTGCAGGAAAATCTGCCACTGTTTTGAAAGTGAACATGACCGATCTGAGCACGCTGGTCCAGCAAGGACAGACCTGGTGGTTGCTGCCCTCTGCCGTGGCACTGGGGGCCCTGCACGGGCTGGAGCCCGGGCACTCCAAGACCATGATGGCCGCCTTCATCGTGGCGGTGCGGGGCACGGTCACGCAGGCGGTGGCCTTGGGGCTGTCGGCCACTTTGTCGCACACGGCGGTGGTCTGGGCTGTGGCTCTGGCTGGGCTGACCCTGGGCGACAGGTTCCGGGCCGAAACGGTCGAGCCCTGGCTGCATCTGGTGTCTGGTCTGCTGGTGCTGACCGTGGCCGCCTGGATGGCCTGGCGCACGCACGCGCACCTGCATCATCACCACGACCACGACCACGACCACGACCACGGCCACGGCCACGGCGAGCACAAGCTCGATGCCCACGCGCTGGCCCATGCGCGCGAGATCGAACAGCACTATGCCGGCCGGCAGGTCAGCCTGGGGCAGGTGATCGTGTTCGGGCTGACCGGTGGCCTGATCCCGTGCCCGGCCTCCATCACCGTGTTGCTGGTGTGCCTGCAGCTCAAGCAGGTGGCCCTGGGCGCCGGGCTGGTGCTGGCGTTCAGTGTGGGCCTGGCGCTGGTGCTGGTGGCCTCAGGTGCGCTGGCGGCCTTCAGTGTGCGCCAGGTGTCGTCGCGCTGGTCGGGCTTTGGCCACTGGACCGAGCGCGCACCGTATGTGTCCGCCGCCCTGATGCTGCTGATCGGCGGCTGGATGGCCTGGCATGGCCTGCACCTGTTGCAGGCCAGCGGGCAACTTTGAAGCGCCTCAGGCTGCCGCCGTGGCCACTGGTGCGTGGTCGATGATGATGGCGCAGAGCTGGTCCAGCGTTTCCTGCTCGTCTTCGCTCAGGCCCTGACCGGCCGTCAGGCGCACCGAGCGCTCGATGGCTTCCAGTCGGGCCTGCAAGGCTGCGCACACAGTTTCGGCTTCGGCCGCGTCTTCACCGGCAATGCCTTCTGTGCTCCACAGGCCGCTGGCGTTCCAGCCATCGCGCAGGCGCTTGACCAGGTGGTGCCCCAGGGTGATGGCATGCCGCAGCGAAGCGGGTGAGGGCGTGTCTTCGATCAGGCCTTCCAGTCGCTCCAGCGCAATGGCCAGATTGCTGTCCAGGCTGTCCAGCCGTTCGTGCAGCTCACGATCGCTCAGGCGGGGCACCAGCTGGCTGGCGCGGCGAGCTCCGGCCACCACGGTGCCCGCGTGGCGCTCGTCGAATTCGCCGGGCACCACGCGCAGGGCCACGCTGGCCTGGGCCAGGCCAGCACCTGGGTGGCGCAACGCGGCCAGTGTTTCTTCGGTCACCGACAGCAAGCGGCCCAGGGGGCTCATGGCGTCGGCCTTCAGGCGGTGCGGATAGCCCGAGCCATCGAGCTTTTCGTGGTGTTCGGCCACGGCACGCACCAGCTCCTTGGGGTAGTCGGTCAGCTGGCCCAGCAGCAACTGGCCGATGTGCGGGTGCACCACCAGCTGGCGGTAGGTGTCGATGTCGAGTGTGTCGGCCGCTTCGCCTTCGCCGTGCGTGGGGGCCACGTACATCTCGCCCACATCGTGCAGCAGGCCGGCGGTCATGGCGCGGGCCACTTCTGTGTCGTCGCCCCCGGCGGCTGCCTGCAAGGCACCGGCCAGGGCCATGGCATCGACCGCATGTTCAAACGTGGCCGGGCGTGCGCTTTCGCAGGCCGACAGCAGCAGTTGCACCACCGAGTGCAGGCGCACCTGGCCCATGGCCTTCATCAGACGGTCTTCCACCGGGGCCAGCACGGCGGCCAGCGTGGGGTGTTGGCGCACGCGGGTCTGCAGACGCTCCTTCAGGCCCTGAACCGTCACGCCGTCTTCCACCATCAGGCAGGTTTCCAGCGGGCGCTGCAGGGCGCGGTCCATCAGCTTGCGTTGCAGGTCGGCCGTGACGGGCTGGTTGCGCGCCCACAGCTTCATGCCCTTGAGGTCGAAGATGTCCTCCGAAGCCATGATCGAGCGGGTTTCGCTCGCATCGAGGATGACCGCGAGGGCGTGGGGGTTGGCCGTCTGGAAGGCCGAGGAAGCGGTGGTGTCGACCATTGCCGTGACTCCTGAAAAGCAGGCTCATCCCAGGGGTGGGGCTGAAATGAGTCTGCGGGATGCGCGCCACGCGCGCACTGCACCCTCTGTTGTAAGTGGCTACGGGTCGTGAAATTCGGACGAAAACCGGGCTGGCCATCCCGCTGTTTCGGGCATGAAAAAACCCGGCCGAAGCCGGGTTGCATGGGGCAGGGCGTGGAGGGCTTCAGGCCACCGCACGTTGCTGAGCGTTGCCCGTGGCCACGGCCTTGGGCTTGGAGAACTCCATCACGCCGTCCTGCAGGTCGCCGTGGTGCAGTTGTTCGCGGTCCATGGCGTAGTTCTGGTACAGCTTCCAGGGGGCGCGGTCGGCACCCTTGGGCAGATGGGCTTCGGCGCGGGCCACGTAACCCGAAGTCATGTCCAGCAGCAGCGTTTCCTTGATGTTGGGGTCGTTGCGGCGGGGCACGGCGATCTTGGTGCCGCTGCTGTCCATGTGCTTGAACAGGCGGCACACGTATTCGGCGATCAGGTCGGCCTTCAGGGTCCACGAGGCGTTGGTGTAGCCCAGCGTGTTCGAGAAGTTGGGGATGTCGTTGAACATGAAGCCCTTGTACGAGATGTGCTTGTTCATCTCGATGGGCTTGCCATCGACCGACAGGTTCATGCCGCCGAACAGGCGCAGGTTCAGGCCGGTGGCCGTCACGATGATGTCGGCTTCCAGCACCTGGCCCGACTTCAGCAGGATGCCCTTGTCCACAAAGCGGTCGATGTGATCGGTCACCACCGAAGCCTTGCCCTTGCGCAGGGCCTTGAACAGGTCACCGTTGGGCACGGCGCACAGGCGCTGGTCCCAGGGGTTGTAGGGCGGGGTGAAGTGCTTCATGTCGAAGTCCTTGCCCACCTGCATCTGCACCTGCTTGAGCAGGAACTTGCGCATCGCGTTCGGGTACTTGCGCGACAGCTTGAAGATCATCTGGGTGATGAAGTTGTTGCGGGCGCGGCTGATGTTGTAGACGGTCATCTCCGGCAGGAACTTCAGCAGGAAACGCACCATCGGGTCGAACTGGGGCACCGACACCACGTAGCTGGGCGTGCGCTGCAGCATGGTCACGTGGCCGGCCTTGTCGGTCATCGAGGGGATCAGGGTGATGGCGGTGGCGCCCGAGCCGATCACCACCACGCGCTTGCCGCTGTAGTCCAGCTTTTCAGGCCAGAACTGCGGGTGGATGACCTGGCCCTTGAAGTCGTCGCGGCCCTTGAACTCGGGCGTGAAGCCTTCTTCGTAGTTGTAGTAGCCCGAGCACATCATCAGCCAGCCGCACTGCATCTCGACCGTCTCGCCGGTCTTCTTCTGCACCTGCAGGGTCCACAGGGCGGTGCTGCTGTCGAATGCGGCCGAGACCACCTTGTGGCCGTAGCGCACCTTGGTGTCGATGCTGGCTTCGCGGGCCGCTTCCTTGATGTAGTTGCGGATGCGGTCGCCGTCGGCGATCACCTGCTTTTCGGTCCAGGGCTTGAAGTTGTAGCCCAGGGTGTACATGTCCGAGTCAGAGCGGATGCCGGGGTAGCGGAACAGGTCCCAGGTGCCGCCCATGGTGTCACGCCCCTCGAGAATGGCGAAGCTCTTGCCGGGGCAGTGTTTGGCCAGGTGGCGGGCAGCACCCACACCAGACAGACCAGCACCCACGATCAGGACATCGAATTTTTCGGACATGACACACACCTGCGAAAAAGGAATTGAGTGTTGTCAGTTTATTGTGACAACGCGCCTTG
>JBEGRT010000510.1:0-3248 GCA_041180305.1 Pseudomonadota bacterium | reverse complement strand
GTATACACCTGCAAGGGGCAGGACGCGCACGAAGGCGCCTACACGGCCAAGGCCACGCTCACGCGCGTGCCGGCCCACAGTGCCGGAGCCCACGTGGCCTACGACTTCCGGCTGGACGTGGACGGCTTTGGCAGCTACCCCGGCCACGCCGTGGCCAAAGGCCTGAATGCCGCCATCTACTTTGCCAACACCGACCCGGCCACACAAGATTTCGGCACCGGCCTGGCCGAGTTCAAAAAGAACCGCAAGGGCCAATGGACCTTCACCAAGTTCTATTACGAACCGGCCTACAAGGGCGGCAGCCACGGCACCGAGGTGTGCGTGCGCCAGTGACCGCCACCTGTTGAAAGACAGGCACCCAGTTGATTCAGGGTGATTCGGCGCCCGGCGCCGCACCGGCTTGCCGGGCCTTGAACCACTGCCCCAGCAACGCGCGCTCGGCATCGGTGATGCCGGTGGCGTTGTTCATGGGCATGGCCTTGAGCACCACCGCCTGCTGGTAAACCTGCTGCGCGTGCGATTCGATCAAGGCGGGCTCGTGCAGCATCACCCCCTTGTTGGCCAGTTGGGCGTTGTGGCACATCACGCAGCGCTGATTGACGATGGCCTGCACCTGGGGGAACAGGCTGGCCGCGGTGACCGGCGTTATGGCGCCCGATGTGGCACCCGGTTCAGCGGCAGACGCAGCACCACCCGCCGGTGAAGCAGGCGCCAGCCACACGGCCACGCCCAGCAGCACGGCCACACCAGCCACCGCCCAGCCCCAGGGTGCCGGCTGGCCAGCCACCTCGGTCTTGTGACGCGCCACAAAGAACTGGCGGATCAAGGCACCGGCCAGCATCAACAGCACCAGCACCAGCCAGTTGTGCGCATGGCTGTAGGCCCAGCTGTAGTGGTTGCTGAGCATGGCGAACAGCACAGGCAGCGTGAAGTAGGTGTTGTGTACGCTGCGCTGTTTGCCGCGCTGGCCGTGCACCGGGTCGATGGGCTCGCCCGCCTTCATGGCGGCCACCACCTTGCGCTGGCCGGGAATGATCCACATGGCCACGTTGGCGCTCATGGCCGTGGCCATCATGGCGCCCACCAGCAGGAAGGCCGCCCGCCCGGCAAACAGCTGGCACGCCAGCCACGAGGCGAACACCACCACCGCGAACACACAGGCGCCCACGACCTTGTCGCCATTCGGCCCTTTGCCCAGGGTGCGGCAGATCAGGTCATACACCAGCCAGAAACCCACCAGAAAACCCAGTGCCGCGTGGATGGCCCACACCGGCTTCCAGTGGTGCACGCTCTTGTCGATCAGGAAGGTGCCCGCGTTGAACAGGTACAGCACCGTGAACAGGGCGAAGCCGGTCAGCCAGGTGGAATAGCTTTCCCAGTAGAACCAGTGCAGGTTCTTGGGCAGCTGGGGCGGTGCACCCAGGTATTTCTGAGGGTTGTAGAAACCGCCACCATGCACGGCCCACAACTCGCCGCCCACGCCCTTGTCGCGCAGCTTCGGGTCTTCGGGGGGGGTCAGGCTGTTGTCCAGCCACACGAAGTAGAACGATGAGCCGATCCACGCGATGGCCACGATCACGTGCACCCAGCGCAGCAGCAGGTTGGCCCAGTCCAGGGCATAGGCCACAAGCGGCGAGAACTCCATGGCCTGCCCCTCAGCTGCCGCGGTAGGTGGAATACGACCACGGGCTCACCAGCAGGGGCACGTGGTAGTGGCCAGCGCCGTCGGCAATGCCGAAATCCAGTGGCACCTTGCCCAGGAAGGCCGGGCTGGGCAACTGCGCCCCCTGGCGGCGGAAGTAGCCCTCGACATCGAACACCAGCCGATAGCAACCGGGCTTGAAGTCATCACCCTGCAGCAGGGGGCCATCGACCCGGCCGTCGTGGTTGGTGCTCACGGTGCGCAGGCACAGCCAGCGGCCGTCGGCACAGCCATCGGGCGAGGTTTCGCGCACATACAGCTCGATGGCCATGCCCACGGCCGGGCCACCCTTGACGGTGTCGAGCACATGGGTGGAAAGCCGGCCGGCGGCTGCGCCCTGCGAGGGGCTGGAAGGAGTGTGTTCGGGGGCCTGCATGGAATGTGCTTGCGAGGTTGTCAGCGGTTCACAAAACTGTATACACTTTAACCACGATGACCGCATCACGCAAGAAAACCTCACCCCCGGCTGTGGCTGATTCGGCCCACGATGCC
Source organism: Pseudomonadota bacterium (assembly GCA_041180305.1). Taxonomy (GTDB): domain Bacteria; phylum Pseudomonadota; class Gammaproteobacteria; order Burkholderiales; family Burkholderiaceae_C; genus Aquabacterium. The sequence continues at coordinate 1,054 of JBEGRT010000510.1, read as the reverse complement.
TCCGCCGCGCTGGCCAGCGTCAATACCACCGAACACATCGTGGTGGCCGTGACCCGCGCCATCGTGGAGCACCGCCTGCTGCCCGGCGCCAAGCTGGTCGAACAGAAGCTGGCCGACCGTTTCGGGGTGTCGCGCACCATCGTGAGGCAGGCGCTGTTCCGGCTGTCGCAGCTCAAGCTGGTGCGGCTGGAGCAGGCCCGCGGCGCCTTCGTGGCCGAGCCCTCCATCGAAGAAGCGCGTGAGGTGTTTGCCGTGCGCCGCATGGTCGAAGGCCAGATGGTGCGCCAGCTGATCGCGCAGATCAAACCGGCCGACCTGAAGCTGCTCAAGGCCCACCTCAAAGCCGAGCGCGACGCCGTGGCCCGCATCGACGTGGCCACCCGCACCAAGCTGCTGTTCGACTTCCACGTGTGCATGGCGCAGGCCCTGGGCAACCAGGTGCTGGTCGACCTGATCCAGGAGCTGGTGTCGCGCTGCTCGCTGATCACGCTGATGTACCAGTCGGCCGACGATGCCGAGGCCTCGAACGCCGAACACGTCGACATCCTCAAGGCCATCGAAACCCGCGATGCCGACCTGGCCGCCGAACTGATCGACCGCCACCTGCTGACGGTGGAACGCCAGCTGACCGAACGCCGCCGCGTGCCCACGCTGCGCATCGAAGACGCCCTGCTTGATTGACGCCCCATGAGCCTGTACGACAGCACCCAGCCCTACCCCCGTGACCTGGTCGGCCATGGCCGTGACGTGCCGCATGCACGCTGGCCCGGCGGCGCGCGCATTGCCGTGCAGTTCGTGCTGAACTACGAAGAAGGCGGCGAAAACAATGTGCTGCACGGAGACCCGGGCAGCGAGCAGTTCCTGTCGGAGATCATCGGGGCGGCCAGCTTCCCGGCCCGGCACATGAGCATGGATTCGATCTACGAATACGGCTCGCGCGCCGGGGTGTGGCGCCTGCTGCGCGAATTCGAACAGCGCGGCCTGCCGCTCACCATCTTTGGCGTGTCGATGGCCCTGGCCCGCCACCCCGAGCTGACCGAAGCCTTCGTGAAGG
>JBEGRT010000509.1:0-13030 GCA_041180305.1 Pseudomonadota bacterium | reverse complement strand
CATGGCCGTGCGGCGTGTGCCGCTGTACAGGCCACTGACATCACCAATGGTCACGGCGCGGCGTGCGTCGGCCAGCAGTTCACTGCGGTAGACCACCCCGCCACGCTGCACGGGCGAATCGGCCAGCTCGATGGAGAACAGACGGCCCAGCAGCTGCTGGCGTTCGCCCGGCAGGTGCAGCTCGTTCAGGCCGCTCACATCGATGCGGCTGCCTGCTTCCATCACGATGCGGCTGTGGTCGCTGGTGCGGCCATTGGCATCGTTCTGCAGCGACGAACCATTCCATCGCTCGGCCGCCAGCAGGTTCACCTCGGCTGCAGGCGCCAGGATGCTGGCACCGCTTTTCAAGGTGATGTCCGAGCCGATCAGGTCGATGCGCGAGCGGTAGAAGGTGTCGCTGTCGGTCTGAGTCTGGGCCACGAAGGTGTCGTAGCGCTGTTTGTCGGCGCGGTAAGCCGCCCACTCGTCGGCGCTGGCATCGGCCTTGGGCGCGGTGGGCTCCTTCACGGCTTTCTGGGCCACGGTCTGCGTCATAGTCTGGCCATTGACCTGCGCCAGCCGCAGCTCGGTGCCTTCGCGGCTGGGCATGACCTCAATCAGGCTGCCTTCGCCCAATTCGATCGAGCCCAGGGCATCGGCCACCTTGCGGATGCCCTTGCCATCGCCCTTCTTGACGGCATCGGCCCCGGCGTTGACCACCGAGCTCATGGCCTGCAGAAACACCGAACCGTTTTCACCCTTGACCGCCGTGGTGGCCGACAGCACGCCCCGTTGCCGAATGGCCGTGCCCACCAGGTTGATGCTGCCCTTGTCGGCACTGACCCGGTTCAGGTTCTCCACCCAGCCGATGTCGGCCGGTGCGCCTTCCGCACCGCCAAAGCCTTCCACGGCCACCAGCAGGCCACGCTGGGCCAGGTCCAGCGGCGCATACAGGTAGGCGGTCTTGCCCGCCGCCAGCACAGTCTGGCCTTGCGGGGTCTCGATCAGGCCATCGTTCTGCACGCGCGGCGCCACCAGGATGACATCGCCCCCAGCCAATGCGCGGATCTCGGCCCCACGCTGCACCGACACGAAGGCATCGAGGTTGTTGTTGCCCTTGGCATCGAACTCGAACGCGGCCTTCCCATCACGGATACCCCGGATGCCCTTGTCGATGGCGTCCTGCGTGAGCTTGAGGGCCGTGGCCACCAGCTTGCCCGCATCCACACGGGCCGAGCTGCCGAAGACCACGCCATTGGTGTTCTCCAGCACGATCTCGCCATTGGCGCTCAGGCGCCCCTGGATGACGCTGGGGTTGGCATCCCAGATTCGGTTGATGGCCAGGCCCTGGTCGGGCTGCTCGAACCGCACCGCGTAATCAGCCCCGATGTTGAAGCTGTCCCAGTTGATGACGATGGACTTGTGTCCGGCATCCTGAATCACCTTGAGCAGGCTGGGCGTGGTCTTGTCGAAGGTGTAGCCGCCGACCGTGTTGGTGGCCGTGCGGGCGGCATCGATGGCCTCTTGCGGCAAGCTGAAGGAGCGCCCTGCCAGGGCAGCTTGCCCCAGGTCAGCCACCGACCGCGACGAGGCCGCCGGCAGGAAGCGCGATGCGGCCACGGCAGCCCCGGAAACGCTGGCGGCCTCGGCCCGTGTCTGTGCCCAGGCATTGCCTTCGCCGCCCATCAGGGCCAGCAGACCCGCGACCGCATGGGCCAGGGCGGTGGCACGGGTCTGGCCGGCGGCCTTGCCGCTGGCACGCACATGTTCGGCAGCCGGCACATGCATGCCGCGACGACGATCGAACACCAGACGATGGACACGCTTGTTCATGACAACGCTCCGAGAAACTGCTTGGGAAATGAAGAAAGGAAGACCGCGAGGCGATGGGCTCAGAAGCTCTGGCGCAGGCTGAAGGTCCAGCGCACGCTGCGCCCGGCACGTTCACCGCTGGCGTACTGGCGAGCCCCGTTGTCGGTCACGCGCAAGGTGTCGAACAGGGGCTGGGCCACGTCCAGCTGGGCCTGCAGGCCCTGGCCCGAGCTCAGGCGAATGCCCAGGCCACGGCTGGCCAGGTGCACACGCCCCAGCTGGCTGGCTTGCGGGTTCATGTAGTGCACGAAGCCACGGTCGAAGAAGGCCAGTGAATGGGCGCGCCAGTCACCCGCGCGCCACCAGCTGGGGGTGACCAGTTCCATGCGGCCGAACCAGCCTTCATCGCCGGTCTGCTCGAAATCGAAGTAGCCGCGCACGGTGCTGGCACCGCCCAGGCTGTACTGCTCACCACCGGGCAAAGGGGCCGAGGCCATCTGCGCATCGGCATTGACGTTGAACAGCCAGCCGCCACCCAGGGGCTGCACGCGGGCCACACCCACTTGCCAGGCCAGGAAATCGGCGCTGGCCCCGGCGCGCTTGCAATCGAACTGGTCGAGCGAGACGCCATTGCAATCGACGGTTCGGGCGGCCCAGGCGCTGAGTGCGCCCTTGAGCGTGGTGCTCAAGGTGGTGCTGGCACCGGCTTCGCCGTCCCAGCTCAGGTTGTAGCCCCCCGACAGCAGCGGGTAGCGCAAGGGAGGCCGCTGCGTGACGGTGCCGTTGGCGTACGCGTTCAGGTCGCGGTTGTGCTTGAGGTCCAGGGCCAGGTAGGCGCTGTGGCGCACGGGCCAGGGGCCCGGCAGCAGGCGGTGGGTCCAGCGCATGCCGAAGAACTCGCCCTTGGTCAGGGTGGAAGTGGGGCCGGTGCCCGACACCGCGGTGGGTGTGTCGCTGTCGGAGGTGGTGAACGAGGCCAGCAGGTCGTCACGCAGGCCCAGCGGCAGGCCGTAGATCAGCGACAGGGTGTTGCCATCCTTGGGGCGCTGTGGGGCGTACTGCCAGTTCAGGCCGATGGAATGCCCACGCTGGAACAGGTTGGCATAGGTGGCCGAGGCCACCACGCGGCCTTCGCGGGTGTTGTAGCTCTGGTTGTTGTTGACCTCGACACTGCCGTGCAGGGGCAAGGTGTCCTGCACCTTCAGTTCGACATCGATGCCCTGCCCTGAGGGGCTGGCGGCAATCAGGGGGGTGATCTGCAGGTCGGCTGTCTGCACAGCCGCCAGTTCCTTCTGGACCTGGCTGAATTCGGGCACCTGCCCGGGTTGCAAGGAAGGCACCTGCTCGCGCACACGGCTGGGTAGGTGGTACTGCGCGCCCGTGATGCGCATCTTCTCGATGGCCGACTCCTGCACCTCCAGCCGCACTTCGCCCGATGCCACCTTCTGGTTGGGCACACTGACCAGCACGGTCAGGTGGCCCGCATCCTGGTAGGCCTTCTCCAGGGCTGCGCGTGCCGCTTCGACATCGGCCAGCGTGCGCCCGGGGCCCATGTGAGGCATCACGGTGCGCTCGATCAGTTCATCGGGCAACAGGGTGTTGCCTTCGACCACGAATTCCAGCACGTCGAAGGTGGGGGTCTCGCTGGGGGCGGCCTGGGCCAGGTCTGCCACCCACAGGTGGTGCGCCATCAGCGAAAGAACGAGCAGTTTTTTCATATCCATCCGTCCACAAAAGAACAGTCCCCATCGCTGGGGACTGTCGGTGCGCGCCTGAAAAGCCCGCACGGGCCTTTCCTGCGCGCTCAGCGCGTATTGCGCTTCAGGCTCACTGCTTGGTGATCACGTTGGCGTTGTTGCCACCGCGGCTGTAGCTCGATTCGGTGTTGCCGAACAGGCCGTTGTTGTTGGTCAGGTCACCCAGCTTGCCGTCAATGGCTTCGATGACGTCGCTGCTGCCAGCGCCACCCGCGGTGTACTTGAAGCTGTTGAACACGAAGTCGTATTCGCCGGTCTTGGCGGTGGCCTTGGAACGGTTGGTGCCCGTCACGTCGAAGGCTTCGACACGGCTCAGCTTGACGAAGCGGTAGTTGTCGGTGGTGGCGGGGGTGTTTTCCAGCGACAGCACGCCGATGTTGTAGGCCGAGGTCGAGGCCAGGCAGGTGCGGGCCTGGCTGGTCGTGGCGCTTTCCGACACACCGAAGGTGGCCAGTGCTTCAGTACCGGTCAGGGGGAAGCCCGAAGCGGAGGCCGGGGCAGTACCGCCCAGGACGCCAGGGGTGCCACCCGTCAGGTTGTTCAGGAAGTACTGGTTCGATGCGGCTTGGGTGCCCGAGGTGTCGACGCGGCGGCACAGGGTCAGCTTGGTGTTGACGGGGCCACCGAGGAACGCAGCGCCTTCGGTCTTGGGGGCATTGAAGTTGCTGGACACGATGGTGGCGTACTGAGCGCGCGAGATGCTGGGCTGGCAAGCCGGGGCGCGGTCATCGCTGCCGCAGGCCGAGGTGATGCCCTGGGCCGATTGCAGAGCGGTGTACAGGGCCTTGCTCACGGCCACGCCGAAGACCTGGCTGAAGGCAGCCGGGGCCACGTTGCCGGCCAGGCCATCGATGCCACCGAAGGGGTCGGTCAGGCTGCCGAAGGCTGCGGGTTCGACGTCCATGAAGCCGCCTTCCGACAGTTGGGTGCCAGTGGCGGTCACGCCGGTGCGCAGGGCCAGACCGGCCAGGTTGCCGGAGCCGGCGGTGGCGGTGCCACCCGCGGCGGGCACGAACTTCACGCCCACGCCGCCCGTCGAGGCTTCCACAGCGGTGAACGAGCCACCGTCGACGTTGAAGGCCACGGTGTTGTCAGCCAGGCCGGCGAAGTTCTTCGAGCATTGCACGGTGAAGAAGTTGCCCAGCGAGGTGGCGGTGGCGTCTTGCTTGAAGATGGTGGCGGTGCCAGCAGCGTCGGTGCACAGGCCGACCAGGGCCTTGGTGGCGTTCAGGGCGGTGGCCGAAGCACCGGTCAGGTAACGGGTGCCGGCTTGGGCGGTGCCAGCCAGCGACAGGGCGGCCACGGCGGCCAGGGCGATCTTGGAAACTTGCATGGTGAACCTCGAAAGATGTGGGGCAGAGACGGGGGCGAAGGGGCGGGGCCGGGGCCTGGCCACTGGCGGCAGGACCCCGGCGCGTCAGGTCAGGTCAACCCGAGCGATCAGGCAGCGCGGCGGCGGCGGGCCACCACACCGGCCAGCAGGGCGCCAACGGCGGCCAGGCCATAGGTTTCGGGTTCAGGCACGGTGGGCACGGGGGCTTGAACGGCGGCGGTTTCCCAGGTCAGGGTCTTGGCTTGCCAGTCGATGGCGAAGGTGCCCGAGTAGCTGCCAGCCGGCGATGCGGGGCTGTTGATCAGGTTGGCGGCGTTGGTGATGGTTTCGCCAGCGGCCGGGGTGTAGTTGGCGATCTGGACTTCGTTGCCCAGGCCGTTGAGCAGCCACAGGTTGTTCTTGGTTTCGGTGGTGATCGACTTGAGGACTTGGTCCTTGCCTTGCCAGTTGGTGGCGAAACCCGAGGTGGCGATCACGTAGCCGTTGGCCGTGGTGGCCGACACGCCATCGGCGGTGGGGTTGACGGTGAAGGCACCGTTGTCGGCCGACACCATGGTGCCCTTGCCACCGTTGGCTTCCAGGCCCACCCACATGCCGTCCACCAGGCTCATCGAGTTGGTGTTGGCACTGGTCTGACCGGTCGACAGGTTGGTAGCCGTCGGCTGGCCGCTGACCAGGTAACGCACACTGGTACCGTTGCCCACCGAGTCGCCGGCGCCAATGGTCCACTTGATCTGGCCAGCGTCCGAGTTGGCCAGCAGCTTGTCGAAGGCCACGTTCCAGGCGTTGGTCTTGCCAGTCTGCACGGTGCCGTTGATGCTCAGCGTGTTGGCGCCGAAGTCCCACACCACCTTGGTGTTGTTCTGAGCCAGGGTGCCTTGGGTGTAAACGCCAAGCGCGCCAGCGTAGAAGTCATCGAGGTTCACGCCCAGGTCGTAGATCGACGAGGTGGTGTTGAAGCTGCCGCCAGCGTTGTCGAAGGCGATCATGAACAGGGAACCGTTGCCGCTGCTGAAGCGGTCAACAGTAGCGTGGGCGCTGCCAGCGGCAGCCAGGGCCACGGCCAGGGCGATGTGTTGCAGTTTCATTGGCTTGCTCTCCAGGAGAAGAAATCGGAAAAATTTTTTGAGGTGGTTGCCTGGCTCGAGCACTCCCTTGCTCAGGCAGGCCGCAGTGTCTGCAGTGCGTGTGACATGGCGACCGACCTGCATGCCTCGGGATTTAGTCCGTTCGGCCTGCCATGTCAGATGGCGCGCAACCCATGGTCAGAAGGTAGTTGGCGCGCATGGCCTGGGCTTGATCCCAGCGGGCAAACACCTGATCCGATCGGCTCACGCGTTCGTGACAAGGCGGGCGCGAGGGCCGCGCGGCACCCCCTCAAGCCGGGGGGCAAAAAAAAGACCACGGCATGCCGTGGTCTGTCGCTGCCCATCCAGGCGCTGTGGCTCAAAGACCGGGCGGGCGCGTGTCGGCCTGGTCCAGCAACACCTGGCTGACACGGGAAGGCACGGGCACGCCACGCGCCTTGAGCCATTGCACAGCCCCCCATTGCCCACCCACTGCAGCGGCATGCAGGGCGTTGAGCCCGTGCTGATCGGGTTCATCGGCGGGCACCCCGGCAGAGACCAGCCATTGCAGGGTCTCGATCTGCCCCCACAGCGCGGCTTCCGACAAGGGTGTGCGGCCTGCCTCGTTGTGTGCCCGCAAGTTCGCGCCTTCCGCCTTGAGCTTTTGCAAGGCCCGCACCTGCCCTCGGGCGGCGGCCAGATGCACGGCCTGCTGCCCATGAGCACCTTGCGCGTTGACATCGGCCCCGGCCTGCAGCAAGGTCTGCATCACCGGGGTGTGGCCCTCACGCGCGGCCAGCGCCAGCGCGCGGTGCCCTTCCAGACCTGGCCAGTCAGGCCGGGCTCCGGCCTTGAGCAAGGCCTTGACCACGTCGGCCTGGCCTGCATGTGCAGCCAAGGTCAGCAAGGTGGCGTGGTCGGTATCAGGCGTGTCGAGCACCAGTCCCTTGCCCGCTGGCGCGTCCAGCGCCTTGATCAGCTCAGGCCAGGCACCGCGCCGCGCCAGCGCCATCCACTGGCGCCAGTCGGCTGCGGGCGTGGCTTCCAAGGCGAGCCGAAAGGGCCCCGTGGCCTGCACGTCGGCCAGGGGGTCGGGCCAGACCCACGCACGGCGCGGGGCATCGTCGGGCACGGACGCATCGGGGCCGCCGGTCTGGGGCGTCAGGCTGCCCTGACGCAGGAACTCGGCGGCAGGCACCGGTTGGGCCTGGGCCGTGGGCCAGGCCAGGGCGCCCAGCAAGGTGATGCACCAGGAGGCGCGGTGGGGCCTGGAGAAGGCCTTCAGCTTCGTGTTCATCGTGACTGCATGGAACGGAATCATGGGTGTTCGCCTGGGGCCAGGCCCAGGCCCAGGGCGTGCTGAGCCATGGCCTTGGCCACGGCCTGGGCGCGGTTCGAAGCGCCCAGCTTGCGCAGGATCTTCTGCACGTGGTTCTTGACCGTGAGGGCACTGATGCCCAGCTTTTCGCCAATCTGCTGGTTGCTCAGGCCATCGCGCACCCAGCTCAGGATCTCGCGCTCGCGGTCTGTGATCTGGGGCAGGCGGGGTGCCACCACCGAGGCCTGCGGGGCCGAACCGCCCAGGCCACCGCGGTGCTGGGGGCTCATCTGCTGTTCGGTCACATGCACACGCTGGTAGGTCATGTGCAGGCAGGGCAGCAGCATGTCGATGCCCTGCAGCGCCTCGTGGCCATAAGCCACGTGCGGCTGGCCGAACACGAAGAAACTTTCGATCTCGTCGGGCCGGGCCGGGCGGCTCAGGCCATGCACCAGCAACTGTTCGTAGCCGGCATCGAGCATGGCCGCGGCCGGGCCTTCGGCCAGTTGCAGGTCGCGCAGGTTCACCAGGCAAGGTTGCTGCCGGTGTTGCCGCCACAGGCGCAAGGCGGCCGCCAGCAGGGCCGTGCGGTGGCTGGTCAGTGCCGACAGGGCCTCGTCAGGCAGGGGCACGCTGTTGAAGACATCGAAGACCAGATCGCGGGCCTGGCGATCGTAGGCGCCGCACACCAGCAATTTGTGCGGCAGCCAGCGTTGCAGATCCCCCTGGCTCCACAAGAAGAATTGGTAGCGTCGCCGGACTTGCGGTGCCATCTCGACGATGCGCAGCAGGTGCTCGGACGTGTCCACCGAGATGGGTTGCGGATTCATGGCTTTTATCGTGGTTGAAGCCACCATGCTAGAAACATGGAATGACGATTTGTTGACGAATGCAAAGTTGATGACACCCGCCACCCACCTGCTGTACCTCCACGGCTTCCGTTCATCGCCCGAATCGACCAAGGCCCGGCGCATGGCCCGTCATGTGGCCGAACGTGCTGCGCAAGGGCGGCCCATCACCTGGGCCTGCCCGCAACTTCCGCCCTCACCCCGCGAGGCCTGGGCCCTGATGCAGGAGGTGGTGGCTGGCTGGCCGGTGGACACCATGGCCGTGGTGGGCTCGTCGCTGGGCGGCTTCTATGCCACGGCGCTGGCCCGCCACCTGGGTTGTCGCGCCGCCTTCATCAACCCGGCCGTGGCCCCTGCCCGCGATCTGGCACGTCACATCGGTGAGCAGACCAGCTTCCACAACCCGGCCGACCGCTTCTTCTTCCAGCCGGCGTTCATCGATGAATTCAAGGCCCTCGACCCCTACCCTGTGCAAGCCCCGCCCCATTGGTGGCTGCTGGTGGCGCAAGGCGATGAGGTGCTGAACTGGCAGGAAATGGTCGCGGCCTACCCGGGCTGCGCCCGCAAGGTGCTGCCCGGCAGCGACCATGCCGTCAGCGATTTCGAGTGCCACCTGCCGGATCTGGTGCAGGCGCTGGCACTTTGATGGGTGCTGCGACGGGCGCTGTGACGGGCACAGCGCCATCGGGCCCCTGCGCCATGAACACCCGGTCACGGTAACGGGCGGCATCGTCCATGGCCTTCAGCGGTACGGCCTCTGAAGGGCTGTAGACCCCGACAAGGCGCCCCTGCTCGCGCACCTCGGCCCAGGGGCCGCGTGTGATCGGGTCGGGCATGAGGGCGCGCAGGTGGCGCAGCGTGCGGCCACTGCGGCGGTCGTCCAGCAAATCCTGCCAGCGGTCGGGGGCGGTGGGCTGTCCCACCGGCGTGGCGGCGGCATAGTGGGCCAGTGCCTGGCTGATCTGCTGGCCGCGAAAGCGCCATTCGGCCTCCTGTTCGCGTCGCCCCTCGATCAGCCACTGGCGGCCCAGCGCCGACAGCATCACCCCGCCGACGGCGACCCAGCCCAGCAGCATCAGGTAGGAAAAGCCGCGGGTCTCACCAGTTGCCATACGCCGAGCCATCCAGCCCTCGCCCTTGCGCGCCACTGCGCACATCGCTGGCCGCGCCCGTGAGCGCGCTGTCTGGCCGCGCGGGCAAGGTCACCCAGCTGTCGCGCGTGCCGGTGAAGGGGTCTTCCGGCACCTGGCGCAGGTAGCCCGCGGTCACCAGGGCGTCCAGGCTGTCGGGGAAACGGCCTTTGTCGGCCGCGTATTTGTCGAGCGCATCGCGCATGACCTGCAGCGAGGTCTTCAGGCTGGCCTCGCGGGCCCGCTCGACCTGCCGGTGGTAGCGCGGCGCGACCAACGTGGCCAGCAGGCCGATGATGGCCAGGACCACGATCAGCTCGATCAGGGTGAAGCCTCTGGCGCGACGCATGGGGCGGGTCACCATCGGTTCACGGGCGTGCCATCCAGGCCCACCGCCGTGGCGCGTGAATGCACATCGAACACATCGGCGCCAGGGGCTGGGGCCTCGGGAGGGCTGGCGTGGCTGCGCAGGGCCCAGGTGTCGGCCGCGGGCACCTGAGGTTCTGCAAAGGGGTCGCGCGGCAGGCTGCGCAGGAAGTAGATCTTGCGGCGCGCAGGCGTGCTCACATCGGGCACACCTTGCACCAGGTGCTGCAGCGTGGGCGGGTAGCCCGATTCATCGGCCTTGCGCTCGATGCGGCCATCGACCCATGCCTGGTGATAGGCATCGATCGCGGTGCGCAGTGCACGCAGGTTCTGGCGCAGTTCGGCTTCCTGGCTGCGGCGCTTGTTCAGGCTCCACAAGGGCACGGCGGCACTGGCCAGCACACCCACGATGGTCAGCACCACCACCATCTCGATGAGGGTGAAGCCTCGGCGTTCAGCGCGTGCCATCGGCAGGCTCCGGGGTGGGGTCTCGGGAGGGTTCTGCAGGCATGGGCTCGGCCGCATCGCCCTGGGCGCCGGGCATGCCCACCCGCAAGGTGAACTGCTCGCCGGTGCTGCTGGTCACGGTGGTGGGGCCCGTGGGTGCCCCGGGACGCACGGTGAAGCTCACGGCCTGCCGGCCCCGCGGTGGCACCGTGATCCCTTGATTGGCCTCGGCGCTGCTCAGCACCGAGGCATCGAACTGCAGTGACAGGCTCAGAGGCTGGTCGCTGCGGTTGTTCAGGCCCAGGGTGAAGCCACCGCCGGGCTGCACCTGCTCCGGGCCGCTGAACAGGCTGGGCGCCGCAGGGCCTGCGCCCACGCCCGCTCCGTTCGATCCACCATTCATGGCAACGCCCGAAACACCCACACGAGAAGCGCCCAGCCCCGGCTGGGCCTGCGCCTGCCCCTTGCTCAATTGCCAGGGGGCGGCGCCCGGCTGGCTCTCGGTGCCCGAAGGCATGGGCGAGACCGGCAGGTTCTGCTGGTTCAGGTTGCGCACCACGCGCGGTGTGATCAGCAAGACCACCTCGGTTTTCTTGTGCGCATCCTTGCGAGAACCGAAGAGGCGGCCCAGCACGGGTGTCTCGTTCAGGTAAGGCACGCCCGCACCGCTGCGGCTTTCGGAATCGTTGATCAGACCGGCCAGCACCTGGGTTTCGCCGTCACGCAGGCGCAGCGAGGTGCTGGCCTGGCGGGTGCCGATCTGGTAGGCCGATGAACCCGACGGGCCCGTGACGGTGCTGGTGATGCTGCTGACCTCCAGCCCCACCTTGATGGTCACGTCGTCATCAAGCTGCACCACGGGTTCGAGTTCGAGCTTGAGGCCGACCTCCTGGTAGGTGACCGAAGCCGACACGCCCACATTGGCTGTGGCGGTGGTGGTGAACACCGGCACCTTCTCGCCCAGCAGGATGCGGGCCTTCTCGCGGTTGCGTGCTCGGATGCGGGGGTTGGCCAGCAGGTTCGACGCATCGACACTGCTGCGCAGGCGCGCAACCGACAGGGGGTTGGGCACACTGACGCGCAGGCCTTCGACCTGGGTGAGTGGGGCGCCCGCCACCGCATTGGGCAGGCCATAGGTGAACTCACCCGGCCAGGACAGGCCCAGGTCGAGGTCACGGCTGCTCGACACTTCCATGACCTCCAGCTCCAGCATGACCTCCGGGTCGGGCAGGTCGACACTGGCCACCAGGCGCTCGACCAGGCGCATCACTTCGGGCGTGTCGCGCACCACAACCAGGTTCAGGCGTTCATCGACATGGATGTCGCGGCTCTTGGCCATGGTGCGGATCAGGGCCTGCACCTGCTTGGGGTCGGCACTGTTGAGGTAGAAGCTGCGCGTGACGGTGTCGAGCAGCTCGCGCTGCTTCTGCGCCGTGCCGGGAAAGACCAGCACTGTGCGCTCGTTGAGCAGCTTGTGGCCCAGCTGCTGGGTGTTGAGGATGACGCGCAGCGCTTCCTGCACGCTGGTGTCCCGCAGGAACAGCGTGACCTTGGCTTCGGCCCGCACATCCTTGTCGAACACGAAGTTCAGCCCTGCGGCGCGCGACAGGGTTTCGAACACCGTGCGCAAGCTGGCCTCGCGAAATTCCAGCGTGATGGGCTTGTCGGCCGCGGCCAGCACCAGGGCACTGCGCTGGCGGGTGCTGGCCTGGCGCGCTTCATCCAGCTGGGCCAGTTCACGCCGGGCCTGCGCGTTGCCGGCATCATCGGCCAGCACGGCGCGCCAGGCGGCCTCGGCCGCGGCCAGGTCACCGCGCTGCTGGGCGGCCTGTGCTTCCTGCACGCGGCCTTGCAGGCGCTCGCGGCGGCTCAGGTCCTGCCGCAGGCCCAGCGTGCGTGGGTGGTGTGGCGCGGCCTGTTCCAGCCGGGCCAGCACCTGCTGCACCTGCGCCCATTGCCCGGCCGATCGGGCCTGGTCGGCCTCGTACAGCAAGGCGGCCACGGTGGTTTCGCGCTGGCGGGCAATGGCCGAGCCCAGGCGCGTGTCACCGGGCGTGTCGTGCTGGGCCTGCACCAAATGCGCGAGGGCCGCTTCGTGCTGGCCGGCCTGGGCCAGCCGCTGAGATTCCTGCAGGGCGGTGTGGCCACAGCCTGACAGCCCCAGCACACAGGCGATCGACAAGGCCATCGCGGAGAAAGACAGGGAACGGTTCATGGCGTGGAAGACGAGCGGGCCGAGACCACAAGGGGTTGCTGCAAGGGCAGGTACAGGAAGGTGAGCTGGCGGTCGGACAGGGACTGCAGGCGCCATTGGCCATCGAGCGTGTCGCCCACGGCCAGCAACCACGTGCGCTGGGGGCCAGCGATCACGGCGCGAGGCTGGGTATCGACCACCTGTCCGACCCAGGGGTAAGGGAAGGCTGGCGGCCCTTCAGGGGCTGGTTGTGCGCTGACTGGTGCGGCGGGTGGTGGAGGCACTGCCGCCTGCCAGGCCAGGGAGTCGGGGGGCACATCCGGCGCACCGGGCGTCGCCGCGCCCTGCTGGCGTTCGCGCCATGGCTGCAGGCGTTCCGTCCACCAGGTTGCCGGTTCAGGATGGGGAGATGCAGGCGCCTGTGAGGCGTCGGGCACGGTGCGAGCTTGGGCCTGCGCGGTGGTGTTCAGGCGGGTGCTGGGATCAGCGCTGGGCCTGCTGACCTGACTGCTGAAGTTGCTGCCAGGGCGTGCGGCGCCCGCAGCAGGTGACGCCAGCAGATCGTCGCCCTCGTCTTGCGAAGTCAACCAGAGCGTGGCGCCCAGTGTGACCACCAGGGCCACCCACAGTCCACGGGATGTGCGCGTGGTGTTCGGCTTGGGGTTCGACACGTTCATGGCGCCTCCAGCGCAGGCCGCTGGGCAGTGAGGGCACGCGCCGCGTGGTCAGCCGGCGCGCCATGGTCGGCGGGACCTGCATTCACACCGACCCCATCGCGC
>JBEGRT010000508.1:0-5392 GCA_041180305.1 Pseudomonadota bacterium | reverse complement strand
CCCGGCACAGCTGACCAACATGGTCACCAAGGTTCGCGCGTCAGGTGTGACGGAAGCCCCACGGGCAGACAGCAGTTCTGGCAGCCCACGCGACCCGATCGAGAACGCCCCCACCGCCCGCTACAAGATCAGCGCGGTGTCGGTGAGCCGCCCCTGACGGGCGCGACTCACGCCTGGCAGGCGTCAACCGCCTGACCGGGCTTGCAGGGCCAGCCCCACTTCTTGCTGGTTCTGAGCCGCCCCCTGCGGCGGCACCGAGTCACCTGCCCGGTCACTCACCTGGGGCCAGGCGGCCTGCAAGGCGTCAGCCACATCGCCCCCCACGCCCAGGTGCACACCCTGCGTCATGGCCACATGGGTGGCTGCAAACGTGCCAGCGCCCGCGTTCACGATGGCGCGCGTGGGCGCCTCATCCCCACACAGGAACACCACGGCCGGTGACACCGCCTCAGGCGTCAGCAAGGCCAGCACCTCTGGCGGCATCAGGCCTTCGGTCATGCGGGTGGCGGCGGTGGGTGCCAGACAGTTCACCCGCACGTTGTACTTCTCGCCCTCAAGCGCCAGGGTCTGCATCAGGCCCACCAGACCCATCTTGGCGGCCGCGTAATTGGCCTGCCCGAAGTTGCCGAACAGCCCCGACGACGAAGTCGTGAACACGATGCGGCCATGGTTCTGCGCCTTCATCAGATCCCACACGGCCTTGGTGGTGTAGAACGCAGCCAGCAGGTGCACATCGACGATCTGGCGGATGTCGTCCACCGACATCTTCGAGAACGACTTGTCGCGCAAGAAGCCGGCGTTGTTGACCAGGATGTCCACCCGCCCCCAGCGGGCCACCACCTCGTCGACCATGGCCTGCACGGCCACCGGGTCGGTCACCGAGGCCCGGCTGGCCATGGCCTGTCCGCCCAGGGCCACGATCTCGGCCACCACCTCGTCGGCCGGAGACGCGCCACTGACCGAGCCGTCACGCGCGGCCCCCAGGTCATTGACCACCACCTTCGCCCCACGGGCGGCCAGCGCCAGCGCATGACAGCGGCCCAGGCCGCCCCCTGCCCCGGTGACGATGGCCACCCGGCCATCCAGGCGAATGGTTTGCGTTGCACT
Organism: Pseudomonadota bacterium; assembly: GCA_041180305.1. GTDB lineage: Bacteria > Pseudomonadota > Gammaproteobacteria > Burkholderiales > Burkholderiaceae_C > Aquabacterium. The sequence goes on along the minus strand of JBEGRT010000508.1, from coordinate 4,285 downwards.
CATGAATCAGGCCCTTTCTGCCGAAAACAAACATTGCCCCGAGATCATGCGGCCAAACAGCCCTGGGACAAACCCGACGCTGTCGTCCGCACTGCCCTCATGTCGCAAAGTGTCGCTTTGCACATTACCTGGTAATGAATAGACTGCATCGCAAGGTAATAAGGAGACCGATCATGTCGAATGCCTCGCACAAGTCGCCCCAGGATCCGGACCAGATCGTCCCGCGCGAAAAGCTGGACTTTCACCTCGACGAAAACACCCCGCGCCACTGGTTTGGCGGTGACGCGTTCCGCACCCGCCTGCTCGATGGCATGCAGGCCGCTTTCCCCGATGGCGAGCGCTACTTCATCACCAGCGTGCGCGCCTTCCGCCACCTGATCACCGACCCCAAGCTGGCCGAAGACGTGAAGAACTTCATTCGCCAGGAAGGCCAGCACGGCATCGCCCACACCCACTACAACGACCTGCTGCGCAAGCAAGGTTGCGACGTGGACCACATCGTGCGCGAGACCAAGGCGCTGTTCGACGACTACACCAAGCGCTACTCGGCCGAATACAACCTGGCCCTGACGGCCGCCTTCGAGCACTTCACGGCCATGATGGCCGAGACGCTGTTCAAGGAAAAAGACGTGATGGCCGACGCCGACCCGAACGTGCGCTCGATGTGGGCCTGGCATGCCATCGAGGAGATGGAGCACAAGGCCGTGGCCTACGACGTGATGATGACGGTGGCCAAGGTGGGCTACCTGATGCGCAGCGCAGCCATGGTGCACGCGCTGTACAAGGTGGTGTTCGACAGCATCCGCCTGACCAATCGCCTGCTGATCGGCGACGGCTACAGCCTGCCCAAGCGAGTGGGCATCATCGCCAAGGGGCTGTGGTGGGTGTACGGCCCCAAGGGCCTGTTCTCACGCAGCACCTTCAAGCTGCTGGATTACTTCCGCCCCGGCTTCCACCCCTGGCAGCACCAGGTGATCCACAGCTACCCGGTGTGGGTGCGCACCTTCGAGCAGAGCGGTGGTGACGCCAAGCGCGCCGGCGAAGCCCTGTTCGAAGCCGCCCACTGACTCGGATGCCGCCCCCACGCATGGGGCTGGTGCCGAGGAGACATGAACCGACAAGACATGAAAAAAGGCAGCCCGCGGGCTGCCTTTTTCGTGGGGCCAGATCAGGTGATCAGGCTTGCTTGCGGCGGGCGGCCACAGCGATGCCACCCAGACCCAGCAGCAGCATGGCGTAGGTCGAGGGCTCAGGCACGGCCGGCACGGCCACACCCGACACGGTGATCGACTTGACGATCGAGCCCACGGGCACGGCAGAGGGCGAGGCGCCAGCGTCGGTCAGGAAAGCGCCGAAGCCCGAAGACACGGCGAAGTTCGAGAAGGTCAGGGTGGAGGTACCCAGGCCCGACACGGTGCCGGTCAGCAGGTCCTGGCCACCGGTGTAGGCCAGACCGGCCAGCAGACCGCTGCCGATCATGTCGCCGAACACGGTGCCAGTGGCCACGTCGATGGTCAGGTTCGAGAAGGTGGCGGTGCCCGACAGCAGACCCGAGGTCTTCACCGAGAAGCCAGCGGCATCGACGAAGTCGATCAGCAGCTGGGTGGCGGTGGTCACGGGGATGACCAGGCTGCCAGTGGTGTAGGTCGAACCGCCGGTGCCGGCCAGGGTCAGCTTGTTGGTGGTCAGGTAGGTGGCGTCAACGCTCACAGCCGAGGTGGCGGCAGAAGCTGCCACCGAAGCCACTGCGAGAGCAACGCTTGCGACGATCTTGGAAATCTTCATGTTCATCTTCCTCATTCGGTGGACGAGCCGGTCATGCCAGCTCTGTTGATCAATGAGACAGCACGTGTTTTCCGGTGCTTGGAACGTACTGTCCGGCATCACGCCCGGACCATCCACAGGGTTTGCCCCTCGAACCCCGCGGATGCGGGGGGAACTTTCGTGTAAGAAGGTGTGCAAACCGCACATTCATGGGGTCAGTGTGTCTCATTCCCACCAGGGGTAGAACGGCGGCATCTCGGACGCCTTGCTGGCGAACTGGGCAGGGCGCTTGTCCAGGAAGGCCTGCACGCCCTCCTTGCCGTCTGCGATCGAGGTGTAGAACATGGCCAGGGAGTCGACCTGGTGGGCTGCCATGGGGTGCGGCTGGGCCGAATTGCGATACATCATCTGGCGCGTGAGGGCGATGCCCACGGCCGAGCGTTCGGTGGCAATGCGTCGTGCGATCTTCAGGGCCTCGTCCAGCAACTGCTCGGCGGGCACGACCGCCTTGACCAGGCCGCCGCGCTGCGCTTCGTGGCCGTCGAACACATCGGCCATGTAGGTCCACTCCAGCGCCTGGGAGATGCCCACGATGCGGGGCAGGAACCAGCTGGAACAGGCCTCGGGCACGATGCCGATGCGGCCGAACACGAAGCCGATGCGGGCTTTTTCAGACGCGATGCGGATGTCCATGGGCAAGGTCATGGTGGCGCCGATGCCCACCGCCGCACCATTGATGGCTCCGATCACGGGCTTCTTGCAATTGAAGATGCTCAGCACCACGCGCCCGCCGGTGTCGCGCACGCCGTGGAAGATGGCCGGGTCATCGAGGCGCTCGGTCATGTCTTCCAGGGTGGGCTCCTGGCTTTCGTCGAGGCCGAACACATTGCCGGGCACGCTGAGGTCCATGCCGGCGCAGAAGGCCTTGCCGGCCCCGGTGACCACGATGGCCCGCACGGCGTCGTCGTCGCTGGCGCGGGTGAAGGCATCGACCAGCTCATTGGCCATCTCGACCGTGAAGGCGTTGAGCTGTTCCGGGCGGTTCAGGGTGAGCAGCAGCACGCCATCGGCATCGACGTCGTAACGCAGGGTGTTGTAAGCGGTCATGCAGCAAGCCTTCCAGGCGGGGTGGGAAGATCGGTGCCACGGCTTTGCAGGTCGTCGAGCACCGACATGTAACGGGTAGGGGGCAGGATACCCAACTCCCGGCGCACCTCGGCCAGCGGCCGGGCAAGCAGGGGCTCCAGGGCCATGCCAGGCAACCAGGCGCAGCGGCGGCCCTGCCGCCAGGCCTGCCAGGCAGCCGCGATGGTGCCCGGGTGGCGCCAGCGCCGGGCCAGCACCAGGCAACCCGTGGACGCGATGAAGGCGAAGCTGCGGGTGTGCTGCTGGGGGTAGGAAAAAGCCAGCACACAGACCTCGCCCAGTTCATCGCGGCCATAGCCCGACAACACATGGAAGAGATCGTGCATGTCACGCAGGCGGCTGGCGATGAAGTAGCGGTCGGAACCGTCATCGGGCATGCCCCCCATGCCGGCCTTGGAGATCTCGACCAGCCCCTGGGCCGACAGGCCCTGCTCGGCCAGGAAGTCGTGGTACGTGCGCCCCACGGTGCCCACTGGCAGGCTGGCCAGCCATTCGGTGCGGGTGAGCGTGTCGAGCAGGCTGCGCCGTTCGGCCAGCCTTTGGCGGCCTTCCGGGTCGTTGCGGAAGCGGGCCAGCAGCACAAAGGGCGATTTGCCCTTGATGGCTTCACCCAGCAGGAACACCTGTTCAGTGTCCTGCGGGTTGCGGCGCAAGGCCAGTGCGGCCTGCAAGGCGGCACGCCAGCGGATGGGGGTGGGAGGTTCGAGGTCGAGGGACATGAACGGGCACCGAAAGCACACAGGCCGACCCTGTACAGGGCCTCAAGCCAACCGCGGATCTTGGGCTGAGAGTGTGTCAGTTTGACTCAGCGTAAACCCGGCATTGCCCCTTGTCGGCACACTGGACAATGGTTTGCATCAACCTTGTTCCAAAGTGGAGACGATCGGTATGTGGAAGCTTCTGTTGGCCTTCGTGGTGTTCGCCGCTGGCGCCGTGTTCCTGCTGATGCAGGGCGGTGACATCGACATGAGCGGTGAGAAGCACGGAGGGGAAGCCACGCACAGCGAGTCGTCGCATGGCCCGGCCGACACGGGTTCGGCCGCGAGCGCCCCGCAAGCGGCCTCCGACGTGGCGTCCTCGGCAGCTTCGGCCGCATCGAACTGAGCGGTGCTGAATGGTGCCGAGCGGCGCCGACCTGGCCTGACTCAGGCGGCGCCCACCGCGTCGTGATGCGTGGGGCCTTCGTGGCCCCGTTCTGCCGCCAGCCACTGCAGCACCGGGATGGTGCCCGGCAGCACGGGCTGCACCTGCACCGGCAGGCTCTGCCAGGCCATCTGCTGGCCTTCCTTCATGTCGAACACACCCTCCCACTGGTGAACCTTGCAGAAATGCAGGCGCACCTTGGCATGCGGGTACTCCATGACCTCGACCTGCC